>VSOA01000115.1 GCA_009774585.1 Lachnospiraceae bacterium | reverse complement strand
TCCATGTACTGCCTGACACATTCCGCATCGTATCCGGACGCATTTAACTCAGCCTCCACGCCATCCATGCCAATCTTGTCCATCTTGTCAAGAATAATAAATATCTGATCGTAATCATCTTCCGCAAAACCGCTGTAAGCCGCCATCGCCTTGAGAATCTGTCTGTCGTTGATACGGATGTTGAAATTCTTGAAGCCGAGTCTGCCAAGCGTCGTCGTCGTCGCCAGAATCAGCTCAATTTCCGCCAGATTGCCCGCCTCGCCCAAGATGTCGATATCGCACTGCATAAACTGACGGTAACGCCCTCTCTGGGGTCTGTCCGCGCGCCATACATTTCCCATCTGTAATGCCTTAAAAGGCGCCGGAAGTTCATTCGCATGATTGGAATAATACCGTACAAGCGGCACCGTCAAATCATAACGCAGTCCGCCGTCAACGAGGTCGTCCTCGTTCTGTGCTTCTGCAAGACGCAGCTTCTCGCCTCTCTTTAAAATCTTAAAAATCAGTTTCTCATTCTCGCCGCCCGCCTTACAGTTTAAGTTGGCTATGTTCTCCACACAGGGCGTCTCGATGGATGTAAATCCGAAATTTCCGTAGGTTTCCTTGATAACTCCGATGACATAATCTCGGATTTCCATCTCCTCCGGAAGAATATCTTTCATACCGGTAACCGGCTTTTTGCTGAGTGCCATAATTTCTCCCATCTTCCATATATTAGTTTACTGCTACGATTCTACACTGTTTCTTTGGGATTTTCAAGAAATAGATAATATTTTATCCCAATATATAATTTCCAAAGCTAAAGCGCGTTCCATCCAATCATATGTATTGATGACAAGTTCTCCCCGCGCGATTCTGTGTTCCTCACGGGCTGCCCGCTCCATATTCTGTGACGTATACTGCGTGCTTCTTCTGATATTTGCCTTGATTCTGGCTAATACTTCCGTCACGGAAAAAGGTTCGTGACATAATCATCCGCCCCAGCCCTAAGCCTAATGACTTATCGGAATCCGTATCTTTTGCCGATACGATAATAATCGGAACCATGCTTTCTGCCCTTATGACATTCATCACTTCCATCCCGTCCATCTTAGGAATCATAAGATCGAGCAGCACCAACGCATATTCCTTCTCAAAAAACACTTACATGCGCTTTCCCCGTCATATGCCGCCACAACTTCAAATCCTTCTGTTCCAAGAAATTTCTTCAACATATCGCTGATTTCTACATCATCTTCCACAAGCAGTATCTTTTTCAATTCCGTTCCTCCGTCCTTACAAGTTTGCTCTTCGCGGAAAGCGGATTCCACACTCCACGCACATAGCAAATCAAAAACAACACAAATAATAGTAGATTATGAGTAATCATACACGCCCATGCAGAAATTAAGCCCAGACTCAGAACTTGTGTACAGATAAACGTCCCTATGATCCGGATGGCCCACATACCGATCATATTGTATATAAATGGCGCTTTCGTCTTTCCAACACCCATCATAAACCCTTCAATGATAATGGAAAATCCATAGAAAGGCTCCGACACCGCTACCATTCTTAAAACTGTCGCTCCCAGAGTAATCACCGCGTCATGTACGGAAAAGAGCCGCATCAGAAGCGATGCCGCAAGGAAAAGACATCCCCCGGAAACCGTCATTAAAATCATTTCCAGAGGAATAAAGATGGACGCAAGCTGCTTCATACGTTTCTCATCCTTTGCTCCGTAAGCATTACCCGCCAAGGTGGCTGCCGCAGTCTGCATTCCATAACCCGGAATATAGAAAGCCGACTCTACCGTATTGGCAATGGTATGCGCCGCGGTAGACACTTCTCCAAGCGAATTGATCATTGCCGCAAAAGCCACATATCCGAGAGAAGTCCCAAACCGCTGCAACATATTGGGGAGCGCCACTCGTAGACAGGGTTTCAGAATCTCCATATCCGGCGCAAATCTCTGTCCCCGCGGCGAAATCTCCTTATGTCTCCATAGTACAACCGCGATGCAGATTCCGCCAACCGTAAATGCGACGGCGCTGGCGACTGCTGCTCCGATGACGCCAAGCCCCGCGCCCCACATCGTAAAATGCTTTGAAAATATTGTAATCTCACGGACCGGATAAATCAGGAGAAAATTAAGCACCACATTGATCAGATTCACCAGCAGCCCTATTTTCATCGGCGATTTCGTATCGCCCGCCGAGCGCAGTACCGTACCAAAAATAATGCTCGCCGTTCTTGGCAGCATAGGAAGATATAGAATCATGAAATACGTGGACGCCATTTCACGGATTCCCTCTTCTACCTGCATCCAGACGGGTATCATACCGCTTAACGCCACTGTCAACACCGTAAAGAAAGCACCCAGAATGCACGTAAGCAAGACCGCCTGCGCAACTGCACGTTTTGCGGCGGTCTGATCGTCTGCTCCATATGCTTTTGCTATGTAGGACAGAAATCCTACGCCAACTGCAGAGATCGTACTGCCAATCAGCCAGTTGACGGTTCCCGTAGAACCCACCGCCGCCGTCGCCTGCGTCCCAAGCGTCCCCACCATCGCCGTATCAATATACTGGACGGCTGTCTGCATTAACTGCTCTAACATCGTCGGCCATGCGAGTGCAAGAATTGTAATTAACATACTCCGGTCGGACATCCGGTCTGTTGTCTTTCTTTGAAATCGTCCCATTTATCGCTCCTGCTTCATTGTCGATACCCTATCGGTTAACGCCGTTTTATTGCAGCAATCTTCTCTTCCTCTCAATCATTTCGTCAATTCTCTCGATATACTGTGCGACTTCCTTCACATTATCACACCGTTCGATGCGCCCATCGTGAAACACCCTCTTGGTAATCGAACCGGCACCGAGCGCCACAATGGTCTGCACTTCCTCCATAATCAGAATGTTGTAGATGCCGTACTTTCCTTCCACGCAATACCCCACATTCTCAAAATTACCGGACATATTCTTCTGACGGTAGAGATAATATGGCTCCATAGCCATAGCACGGGCGCCATCCGCCGCAATCCGCATCGTCTCTTCGGTATTGTTATAAGCAGTAACACCGTTTTCTTCAATCCACTTATGCAGACCGGAAGCCCGTTTTACCGCAAGCGAATGCACGGTCAGGGAATCCGGCGTCATCGCGAGGATCGACTCTATTGTCGCTTCCACATCTTCCTTAGTCTCTCCGGGCAGCCCAAGGATAATGTCCATGTTAATATTATTGAATCCTACTTTACGCGCCAGCCTATAAGCATCAATCACCTGTGCAACCGTATGCTGTCTGCCAATCAGCCGAAGCGTCTCTTGTTTCATCGTCTGCGGATTGACAGAGATTCTCGTAACTCCATGTCTGTAAAGAACACGCAGCTTATCCTCAGTGATACTGTCCGCCCGCCCGGCTTCCACCGTAAATTCCTGCACGGTATGAAAATCAAAAGTGTTCTTAAGCTTTGTAAGCAGCCTGTCCAGTTCGTCCGCAGACAGCGAAGTTGGCGTTCCTCCGCCGATATAAACGGTGTCCAGTATCTTGTCCCGATACATTTTGGCCACTGCGCTCATCTCCTGCTCAAGCGCTTCCAGATAATCTTCCACCCGTTCTTTCCATGCGCTGATCGGATAGGACGTGAAAGAACAATACAAACATGTCGTCGGGCAAAAAGGAATCCCGACATAAAGGCTGTACCCATTCTCATAGTGAAGCCTGTTTAGGATTTCTCGTTCCCTTTCCGCAATCTCTATCCCCAGTGCAATCTTTTCCTCGCTGACAAAATGCTTCTCCCGCAAGTATGCCGCCACTTCCTGTCTGTCAGCTCCATTTGCAAACATTGTCATGGCAATCTTCGTCGGACGTATTCCCGTCAGGTTTCCCCACGGAAGCGAAATTCCTGTCTCTTCCTGCAAAGCAGTATACAAAAAATTCTTAAATTCATTTTTGTACTCGCCGGCATCGACCTTGTCAGTGTTACACCATGTGTAGATATGCGGTTCGTTTCTTTCCACATTATGTAAACTATCATGAATGGTAAACTTCACTTCTGTACTGCCAAACTCCAATTCCATCACCGGAGCAGTCTCACGTACTTTCTTATCTTTCACCACTGATTCCGGTGTCAGGACTTTCAATTCCCACTCAGGATAGAATGCTTTCACAAGTGCATGGATATCATATTCATATTGTGCCTTATTACTCTTTATAATCTGCACGATGCTACCGTACCTTTCATAAACCTTCTATTTCTTTACACACGGTCTGTATATACAGCCCGGCAATAAAATATTCATCCTATAAAGCTCTGATCAGCCGAATGTAAAATGCCACCGTCTTAAGCATTGTCTCCACCGGAACCCTTTCATTGTTGCCGTGAATCATGCCCCGCTCTTCTTTGGATAACGCCATTGCCGAAAATTTATAGATACGGTCGGTAATCCTGCTGTAATGTCTGGAATCGGAACATGCCATCATCAGATACGGAGATACGATCGCATCAGACCAAGTAGTGTGAATCGCACGTTTAAGTGTCTGCCACTCCTCGCACTGCGTGTCAGAATATCCGGACGCCTCCATCGCATGTTGTATATTAATTTCAATCTTATCGTTACCGATGACCCTTCGCAAATACAACACTGCGCTCTCCGGCGTATCGTCTCCGAGAAGTCGTAGATTCATTCCCACGGACGCCACGGGCGGAAGCACATTGAATGCCTTACTTCCTTCCATCTTGGTCACGGCACAGGTCGTCCGCATCATGGCATTCAATTCTCCACCGGATTTTTTACAAACCGCGTTTAACACCGGCAGGAAACACCACAGATTGGCGAAAATCATCTTCATGCCAAAACCGGAATGTCTTCCGAGCGTGTCAAACATCTCTCTGACCGGTTTGGTAAACTGTGCCTTGAAGGGATGCTTCTCAATCTTCACCACAGCCTCGGAAAGCTGACCCAATATTGTATGCGGTGGAGGCGTTGACGCATGACCGCCCTCACTCTTCATGATCAGTTCCACATTCATCCCGACTTTCTCACCGATACCGACCACGGCGCACGGTTTATTCACTCCGGGAAATACTCTTTCCACAACGGCGCCACCTTCATCCAGCACGAACGCGGGCTTAATGCCTTTTTCCTCCAGATAGGAAACGATTGCCGGGCAGCTTCTGCCCTCCACTTCCTCATCCCCGGAAAAAGACAGATATAAATCATGTTCTGGACAAAAGCCTTCCGCCAAAAGCTGCTCCATGGCTTCCATCACACCACACAATGTTCCCTTTGTGTCGAGCGTACCTCTTCCCCATATATAACCGTCTTCCACAAGACCGTCAAACGCCGGCTTGTCCCAGTCCTTTTCCTCCACCGGAACAACATCATAATGAGACATCAACACCCTCGGCTCATCACTTCGTGTTCCCTTCATGTGATATAACAATCCGGTGTCTCCGATTTTCTCCAAGGCAAACGCCTTATGCACATTAGGAAATCTCTCCTGTAAAAGTTTCTGAAACTTCTCGAATTCGTTCCAGTCAATCAGTGATTTATCCTGATAGGAAACAGTTCTGCACCGAATCATATCGGACATGTCTTTCACGATTTTTTCTTTATTCAGATTCACTTTCTCTTCTACCGTCTCCGGTTCAGGATAAGGCTTAAAAAGCGCCGTCCTAATCAGAATCACTGCGATAAATACTGCGATTATCACTAAGATAATCGTCAAAATTGTCATTCCCGTCATTTGTCTGCTCCTTTTCCTATCTACGAATCATGTCTTACACTTCGTTCTTTCAATCTATGCAGCAATGCCGTCTCAAATCCAGTTCTTCTTATACATAATCCGCGCCGCCGCGAGCGAAATCAACGCGCCAACCGGCACAAGCACGCCGACTGAACCGGCCAGCGAAGGAACCATCAGAAACAATGCAATCATGAAAACAAGCGGCGTAATAGACAGTTTCCAGTTCTTGCTGATATATACGACTGCCAGTCCACCGAACAAAGCCGGAAGAATATTGTCAAACGCCGGTTTTAAGACCGGAGAATTGAGCACCGGTGTAAGCGCTGACAAAAGCAGTACACCGACCGCGATGACCAGCGTGGTAACGATGGAACTGGTTGCAATCGCCAGTGTTGAGATAACTTCTCCTTCTTCCGAACCCGGCTTCACCTGCGCGTTTTCCATAGCATTTAACGCCGCAGGCGCCTTAATATTCGTAATGTTACCCGTCACGAATGCAAGATAGGAACCGCCCGTTCCGAGCATTGGGCCGTAAGTAAACACTTCAATAACCGCAACCGTCCAGAAAATCGGCGCCACACCGAGAAGCCCTTTTAATACCGCCGTCCCCTCCGGCCATGCGCCATAGTATAGGCAGATGGCAACCGGCACCGACAACAGCATAAAAAGCGCCGTCACTATCCAGATACGTCCGTAAAAATGTGATTTATCATTATATGTTGTATTCATAGAATCTCCTTTCCTAACCGATAAGAGGCGTAATAATTACGGCAAATATCATCGCTAATATCATGCTGATTGACAACGCATATGTCTCCAGCCACTTCATTTTGCAGACTTTGATCAGAATCCCGCAGATTCCCATCATCAATGCAGAAAATAAGAGTACAAATATCGGAATCCATCCCGCAAGACCGTTTCTGACGTCCGTAAAGACCATACCCAAGAATGCGGATATCATACCGAGGAATAAAGAGGTCATGAATAAATCGCCCCATTTACTGTCCTTATTCTTAATCTTCATGATTCCGCCTTGTATCTTCTTAAGGAATAACGGAATCATGATCATACCCGGAATAATTCCCAGCGTCATTACCCATGCGATTGCCGTATATGCCTTCGCGTCCGTAATCGTATCCGCCAGCGACAACCCCAATGCCGTCGCAGTAGACGTAGCCGCCGGAAGCTCATATGTAATAGCGCCCACAACACTTAACCGAATCCAAGGAAGGGGAATGCCCAGAAACTTTGAAAGCGTTAAAATTCCAAGCAAAATCGAAATCGCCGGTGCAATCGTAAAGACGGCCGTAGACAAGATCGTCTTCTTAAGCCGCGCTCTGTCCATACCGATCTCTGCACCGTGTCTGTATGCACGCACTAAGAAAAACACTGACTGTGCCACCACAAAAGCAATGATCACTGCCGCCAGAATAAATAGAAAACTGCTGTTTGGATTAAAGCTCATAAAAACCTCCTTATACGTATGGTAAAATTTCTTTTTACTGCGTAGATGATACAACAGAAAAAAACGTCCATAACAAACATTTTATTCTATAATCAGATTGTATGCAATCCAAAATAATCATAAAAAATCGTCGCTCGGCAGCGACGATTCAGAGAATGCTTCGCATTCTCCTTGAACTCCACTACGATTACAGCTATTTCCTACACCATTAATGTAATATCCCGCCGCTTCGTATGCCAAAGCCGCGGGATGAAAGACATTTTTGTCGATTTGCAGATTTCTATATTTTATTAAAAGGCTCCTTATAGCATGCCACGCTCCCCAAATCTTCCTCAATACGCAGAAGCTGATTGTATTTTGCCACACGGTCACTTCTACACGGTGCACCCGTCTTAATCTGACCTGCATTCACTGCCACGGCAAGATCTGCGATAAAGGTGTCCTCCGTCTCTCCGGAACGGTGGGAAATTACTGCCTTATATCCGTTCTTCTGTGCCATTTCAATCGCGTCCATCGCTTCGCTGACCGTACCAATCTGGTTTACCTTGACAAGAATCGCGTTTGCCACATGCAGCTTAATGCCCGCATCCAAACGTTTCGTATTGGTTACAAACAAATCGTCGCCGACAAGCTGTACGCTGTCTCCTAACTTCCTTGTCATCATCTGCCATCCGTCCCAGTCATCTTCCGCCAGTCCGTCCTCGATAGAGATTATGGGGTAACGCTCCACCAGTTCTTCATAATATGCCACCATCTCTTCGGTGCTTCTCGTAATCTCCTGCACATCTACGCTGTCCTCAAATTCAATCCCTGCCTCATAGCATTCCGTAACACGACTTCCCTTCACGCGGCTGCGCTTCCTCTTAAGTTCCGTCTCACCCGGAAAATGATACACACCGTCCGCCTCATCATAGAGTTCGGACGCCGCCACATCAAGTGCAATCTTGATGTCCTGTCCCGGCACATATCCTGCCGCCTTGATGGATTCCACGATCAAGTCAAGCACCGCAAAAGCGTCCGGCAGCGAAGGCGCGAAGCCGCCTTCATCTCCCACTCCGGTAGACAGCCCTCTATCATTGCAGATTTTCTTTAGATTATGATAAATTTCCGCACAGATGCGCAGACCGTCGGCAAAACTTTCCGCCTGCACCGGCATAATCATAAATTCCTGAAAATCCACAGTATTGTCCGCATGCTTGCCGCCGTTTAGAATATTCATCATCGGTACGGGAAGAAGCCTCGTATATGCGCCGCCCAGATAACGGTACAACGGAATCCCCATTGCCTCCGCACACACTTTGGCACATGCCATGGACACACCGAGAGTTGCATTGGCACCCAGATTACTCTTATTGTCAGTTCCGTCCTGTTCAATCAGGATGCGGTCAATCAGTCCTTGATCAAAAGCGTTCATTCCCATCAATGCCTCTCTGATTTTCGTATTAACATTGCTCACCGCCTTGGTAGTACCAAGTCCGAAATATCTCGTCTCACCGTCTCTTAGTTCCACTGCCTCAAAGCGTCCCGTACTGGCGCCGCTGGGCACAGCCGCATGCCCTACATACTGTTTGCCGCCCACTTCTTTCTCAACCGTCACTTCCGCTTCCACCGTCGGATTTCCGCGGGAATCCAATATTTCCCTTGCATGTACATCTACGATTCTCAATTTCATAGCCATAAAAAACCTCCTGTGCGCAACCGCTTTTATGCTTAGTATGCACACAGAAGGTTTGTTTTATTATGACATTGTCAATTATTTCTACCAAAAGATACCATCATTGCCTATAGAACACTTCTCCATTGCACCAGAAATACGATCTGTCCTCGGAGATGCCCAGTATATACCATGCAAGCGGTGCATCCTTCGTCTCCCGGAAATAAATAGCCAGTTCCGGGCATAAACCTCTGTCACTCCGGTCAATGACATCCCACTCGTAATATTCCTCTGCATAGAAATCCACTGACGGATAATAGACCGCCGCATTGTCACCGTCAAATTTCAGCGCTACATCATACCGAGGGCTCTCTCCCTCACTCTTCGGATGATGATACCATGTCCCCTGCAGGGCTTCTTTGGTAATCATACTCCAGTCGCCAGTCACATAATCATTCTCCACTGCCGAAGCATTCGCATCAAATTGAGGATTATTTAAGACATTCTCGTCAATCAGACAAGAAGGCTCTTCAACCGGCTCATTCACCTCGTCAAGAATACTGCCCTCCATGATGTGATTGCCTATAATTGATTTCGTGCCACCGGCAATATTTACCCTTGTCTCACATTTGCTCACCCAATAGTCGCCCTCAAAGTACAACGTAACGATGGTGCCTTCCGCATTCAACACGCCGTCCGTACAGATAAACATACAATAATTGGTGTCGCCTGCTTCAAGACAGAAAGAATCTGTCTCCGGATAGAAAATACCCTCTATGCTGGTATTGCCCTTAGCCAAGAGTTCTTCATAAGAAAGCCCGACCTTTTCGGCAAGAAAAGCATTCACATCCGCCTTATCCATCACAAGAAAATCTGTGTACAATTCTTCCTGACCATATCTGTTTAAAAACGCTTGTATCTGCTCCTCAGTTCCTGCATGGGAAATTCCTGCACCGCTATAGAATACTTCGAACAAATTGATTTGCGTGGGATTCTCCCAATCGGACAAAAGAAAACCATAATTCGACTTCTCCTGCACCCAATTGGTATATTCCTTCAATTCGCTCTCCGTCAGTCTTCTGCCGCCTGCAGGTACCTCCAGCATGTACGTTTGATTCTGCCACGTGCCATCTGTCTGTAACTGTCCGGCATCCTGCACGTGCGACGGCTCCTCATACGTCTGTAAATTATCGTTCCGCACTTCTTCTTTCTGCCCTTCACTCTCCGGCACATTCTTGTCTAACATTGCATCGCCTGCCTCATCCCCGGTATTTTCATCGGAGATATACGCACCGCCGGGGAGTTCCGGCTTTTCCTGTTCTTTTCCGCAGCCTGCCATCAGAAACATTATGGCGGCTGCCGTCAAAACAGCATGATGCATTTTCCAGTTTTCGTATCTCTTAACTTGTCTTTTATATCTGTTATTCTCTGTCATTTTCTTGATATCAGCTGCTTTCTGCTTCATGCAATAAGTTCTCCATTACGGTATGAGATGACGCATCTCTACTCGTTTCTGATTGCCGCTAACGGGCTTAACTTCATCGCTCTTCTCGCCGGGAAAAATCCGGCTATCATTCCTACCAGTATCGCGAAGATAAGCGACAAACCAATCAACCAGAGCGGAATATAGGAAATTCCGTTCATATATTCTTCCGACGCCTGCGCAAGCTTATTCATCACCGCCGAGATCGTGAAAC
>VSOA01000114.1 GCA_009774585.1 Lachnospiraceae bacterium | reverse complement strand
CTTCCAGCTTCGTAGCTGTCATCACCTTGATACCCTTCTTCGCCAGATGCCGCACTGCATAATCTGCCATCTCCGCGTCAAATCCCGGCATAATCTGAGGCGCCATGTCAATCAACGTCACCGACAATCCTTTTTCCAGCAGATTTTCAGCTGCTTCCAAACCAATAAATCCGCCGCCGACAACGACTGCGCGCTTCACGCCGTCTCTTGCTATATAATCTCTCGTTTCAATCGCATCGTCCGGTGTGCGCATCACGAAAACCCCCGGCAGATTCAAGCCCGGTAGCGGCGGTACGACCGGCGACGCGCCGACAGCCACGATACATTTATCATATTCATAGATTTCTTCCGTCCCCGTGCGGATATTTTTTGCCGTTGCCTTCTTTCCCACCGGATCAAGCGCCACCACTTCACGCTGCGGATATACCATAGCGCCGGTAAGCGAACTGTATTTCTCCGGCGTATTCACGATCAGCTGCTCTTTGTCCGGGATTGCACCTCCTACATAATAAGGCAGGCCGCACCCTGCGTAAGATATGTCTTTTCCTTTAGTGACAATCGTCACTTCTGCTTCAGGGTTCACACGCTTAAACTTTGCAGCCGCCTTCGTGCCGGCTGCCACACCTCCAATAACCAGTAATTTCATATGTTGCCTCCTTCATCTTGATATCATAATCTATTTTGTCGTCTGCAATATCCTCGGTTCTCTCTGCATAATATATGCTTCCAACGAGTTCTTATCAATCAGCGACGGCGCCACTCCTTGTCTTGAGATACTGAATCCGGCCGCATAGGAAGCGATTCTGACGGCCTCATACAATTCATAACCGTTAAGAAGATATGTGGCAAGCGCACTGATAAAAGCGTCCGCCGCTCCCGAAGCGTCTATCACATCAAAAGGGACCGCAGGAAAATACTGCGCCTCTTTTCTTGTTTTCACAAAGCATCCATCCGCTCCCAGCGTGACGATAACCGTATCTATACCCTGCTCAAGAAGGTACTGCGCTTGTTTGTCCATATCAACTTCAAAAGGACAGATTGCATTGATTTCTTCCGCATTTGGCACAATAATATCCACATTCTTAAGAAGCTGTTCCGGAAGAACACCGCAGGCTACCGGCTTCAGAATCGTACGCGCACCGTACTTTTGGGCAATTCGGCACGCTTCCATCACAGTCTCCATAGGAATTTCCGTTTGCACCAGACAAAACGCCGTATTCTCAAAAATACGTTCGGACTCCTGTATGTCCTGCGAAGTAAGCGCTTCATTCGCCCCTGACATAATGGATATCATAGAATCACCATCGTTTTGTACAAAAATATATGCCTGACCGGTTCGATATCCCGCGCATCGTTTCACACCGATCGCCTCAATACCATGCGCATTCAGTTCCTGAAAGACCCGATCGGAATCCACATCGTTCCCCACGCGCCCGATTACAGAGACCCGCTGCCCCAATCTGGCCGCACCTACGGCTTCATTGATTGCTTTCCCTCCTACATAAGAAGCCGACAGAGACGAATTAACTGTCTTGCCGGTACGCGGAAGCACATTCATTTTCAAGTAATTATCTATATTGATACTTCCTATGGCCGTAATCTTCTTTGAATGATTGTTGTACGGAATACCGACGGAATCTTCGTTGTCCAATAATACCGATTTACAAAATGCCGGAAACGCCGTCTCGCCTCTCTCTATTTCGCCAATCAGTCTGTTACACAGATATTCTCCGAACTCATAATGCGGAATCGTAAACGTAGAAATTGGCCGCAGCACATCCTTTTCCCACAAATCATCCCGCAGCGAGACAAGCGAAATATCATAAGGAATCTCATAGTGCAGTTTCCTTACGGTATCAAAGAGATTTGCCGCCGCTGTATAGCCGGCGCTTACAATGCCGCTGATCGCGTGAGACGATATTTTATGCGTCAGAACGCTGTTGATCTGCCCGTAAACCAGTTCTTCTTCCAGCGGAATGTGATTTTGGAACAGACACTGCCGATATCCCTCCACAAATGTTTCCATCCCGGCTCCCTGCGTGTTGATACAGGCAATTCCCGTATGTCCCGCATCAATCAATGTCTGTGTCGCATTATATCCTAATTCCTCATAATCTATGTTGACTGCATCCTCATAGTCTGAGTGAAAAATCACAGCAGGAATCTCATATCGCGCAAGAACCTGCCGCTGCTCCGCGCTTGACCGGTCTGCAAATTCCCAGATTATCCCATCCACATGATGGGAGCAGAGAACTGAAATATTCCTCGCCTCTTTCTCAGGATCTTCATCACTTTCACGGAGCATCACCGTATATCCGGCATCCTGCGCCGCTTTCAGAATACCGTTCAATGTCATATTGACGGTAGCGGCGGAGCGAAATATAACGCCAAGGGTCAGCGTCGTCGTTCCTTTGTCGAGCAGGGAGGAGTATGACTGATAATTATACTCTTTTGCAATCTGTAATACACGTTCTCGCGTTGACGGACTGATACTGCTGTCTTTATTATTCATAATCTTGGAAACCGTAGACGCCGATACACCGGCGAGTTCCGCAAGTTCACGTATATTCATATAACCACCCCTCCTCCTGTCTGTAAATCCATTATACGTGAAAAACAGTTAAATGAAAAGACGATTCGCTTGTTTCGGGAAAATATGTAAATTGCACAAAAAGTATTGACACATTGTTTTATCAATGGTATTTTGTGTATAAGAAAATTGTTTCGGAAAACTGTTTCTTATGGAGGTTGCATGAAAGTATTAAATTTAGGTTCCCTAAACATTGACAAAACTTACACCGTAGATCATTTTGCAGAAGCAGGCGAAACCATTCAGGCCACGACTTATGCGGAATTCTGCGGCGGAAAAGGATTGAACCAATCAATCGCGCTGGCAAAAGCGGGTGCCGAGGTCTTCCATGCCGGATGCGTCGGACAGGATGGCGCCGCACTGATAGAAACGCTTGAAAGCGCAGGCGTCAAAACTGAGTTGATCCGCACAAACCATGAACCGTCAGGACACGCCGTCATTCAGGTCAACCATAGCGGGCAGAATAAAATCATGATTTTTGGCGGCGCTAACACTCATATACCCCCGGGATACATAGATCAGGTTCTGGAACATTTTCACCGGGGAGACATGCTTCTTTTGCAAAATGAAATATCCAACGTGTCATACGCCATAGAACAAGCCAAAGAGAAAGGGCTTACAGTTGTATTTAACCCCTCTCCCATAAGCAGTTCTATCACCCACTACAATCTGTCGAAAACAGATTACTTTATACTCAACGAAGTAGAAGGCAGAAAACTGGCAGGCACATGTACGGAAGACGCAAGGGAGATTCTGCTGGAACTGCAAAAAAAATATCCGAATTCAGTATTTGTACTGACACTCGGAGACAAAGGTTCCTATTACGCAGACGAAACAACTGTTTTTTATCAGGAAATATTTCCGTCGGATGTAATCGACACGACTGGCGCCGGAGATACTTTTACAGGGTACTTTCTTGCCGGAATCGCCCGTGGCAGATCCGCCCGGGAGGCTATGAGGTATGCAAGTCTCGCGAGTTCCCTGTCAGTCAGCAGACCCGGCGCATCGCCAAGTATTCCGGACGAAGAGGAAGTTTGCCGGATACTGGCGCAAAAAGAAAAAGAGTTACAAATGGTGCATTAAAAATAACATAACGATTCGGAGGAAAAAGGAATGAAACACGCATGGGAATATGATTATGAAATGTTCTGCGGCGCAGTGCCCGTGAAGAACAGGACCGATCTGATTCAGTGGGACTCTCTTCTGGAAGGGAAAATGCTGGAAGAAGCCGCCCAAATGCTCGAAAGCGGAAAAGGGGCATGGCAGAAGCCTCTTCCCGAGTCAAAGGCTCCCTATTCTAAAATGTTGGGCGCCATATCAAGCATGAAAAATATGGGATACGACGTTGAGGAGGCTGAACTGCTGATCCCGCAGGCCTTGGAAGCCATAGAACAAAATGACCTGATACGTCTGCAGATCATCAATGCACATGTCTTTAAAGCTTTGGCAGAAGCAGATAAAATTGCCGGACATCCTTATTGGTCGTATACGATTTATGAGGATTTTGAACAATATGAGAAAGCCGTAGAACTTCCTGAATATCCCGACTATCATCTGCCTGATGAAAAGAAACTGTTTGAACAGATTCACGGCGGATGGCTTGGAGAGATTATCGGTTCCGCTCTCGGTACGGCGATAGAGGGCTTTAAGTCTTCCAGAATCTGGGAAGTTTTTGGTGAAATTACAGACTATGTAAAGCCGCCGGAAACACTTAACGATGATATCACCTTTGAGTTAGCATTATTAGAAGCATTCCGTCAAAAAGGCTATGAGATTACTTCGGAAGATATTGCCGACCAATGGGTCGGATATATCCCCTTTGCATATACCGCCGAAGAAGTTGCACTAAATCATCTTCGCAGCGGAATATATCCTCCGCAAAGCGGATATCTCGCTAATCCCTACCGGGAGATGATCGGCGCCGCCATGAGGGCCGCTGTCTGCGGAGCGCTGGCGCCGGGCAATCCCCGGAAAGCTGCCGAACTTGCATGGAAGGACGGAAGGATATCTCATCATAATAACGGAATTCTTGCGGAGGTCTTCAACGCAGTCCTCGTTTCCATGTCATATGTGGAAACCGACATGAAGACAATTCTTACGAAAGCCATGAAAGCAATTCCGAAAGACTGTGAATTTTACTCTGTGCTCGATTTTGCTTATCAAGCCTGCGAGCAATCAGACAATTACAGGCAGGCGTATGAATTATGTGAAGCAAAGTACAAAGAATATAACTGGGTACATACCTACCCAAATCTTGCGGCTGAAGTTGTGGCGGTCTATTTTGCCGGAAACGACTTCCAGAAAGCAATGACGATATTAATGATGGCAGGACAAGATAACGATTGCACGGGCGGTCCCATCGGACATGCGTACGGGGTTATGTTAGGCGCCGGCGCACTTGACCGTAAATTTACGGAACCGTTGAAAGATCAGCTGGACACGTACGTCAGAACGATGGAAAGTCAGACGATCACGTCATTATCAGAGAAAACGCTCAAGGCCGTCATTCAATATAATAAATCGAGTGCCTGCGCACTTGATCAAGAGAATGCTTCGCATTCCTAACAACACACCTTAATCCGAAACAATTTCTACCACAATGAAAAAGGAGGACACATTATGAAAGGTAAAAAAATCACGGCAATTTTATTAAGCACAGCGCTTACATTCGCATTGGTAACAGGATGCGGCGCAAAACCTCAGACGCCTGCAGCGCCATCCCCAGATGCCGAAGCACCGTCCGCAAGTACCGAAGGTACGGACGAAGCTTCTACGGATACACAACAGGAAGCGCCGGCAGACAATACTGCCGAATCATCAGACAAGACCATCGGGCTGCTGGTTCCCGCCACGGTGGGCGATCCCTTTATCGCCCTCTCAATCAAAGGACTGGACCGTCTGGCAGCGGAACAAGGAGCCACACTGCGAACCGTAGAAACTCTCGACAGCGCAGAATATGAAGATCAGGTTCGCGCCATGGCAGACATGGGCGCCAACCCGGTATACCTGATGTGGGGAGATTTGTCCGAAATTGCACTCAGACTTGCGCCGGAATATCCTGACACGGATTTCGTACTCTGCGACGTGGACATGCAGACAAATGAACCCAATGTAAGTTCTGTATCTGTAGACCCGACCGAGGCTGCATTTATCGCCGGCGTTGTAGCTGCAAATAACACGACGGCAAAAAAAGTCGGCTTCATCGCACATGCAGACAGACCCGTAAGCCGTAAATACAGAGACGGTTATATCAACGGCGTGCACTATATCGATCCGTCTATCGAAGTAGCAGTCGCTTATGTAGGCGACGATCAGGACCCCGTCAAAGGTCAGGAAGTAGCTAAGCTGATGATTCAGAACGAAGGCGTCGATCTAATCTTCCAGTCAGCTTCCCAGAGCGGTCTGGGTGTTATCGCCGGCTGTGAGGAAATGGGTATCAAGTGTATCGGAAGCGACGATTATCAGGGTGATGTAAGCGACTGCGTTATCTGGTCCGCATTAAAGCCTATTGACGAAGCTCTGTACATGGAAGGTGACGCTTCCTTCAAAGGTACATTTGAAAGCGGAGACAAAGTATACGGTCTTTCCTATGGGCTTGCATTGTACACGGACGTCGAGTTCAACCAACTGTCCGCGGAACTTCAGGAGACGGTAGCACAGGTCGTTGCAGACATCAATTCCGGAGAAATTGATGTAACTGCAGGCATGACGGAATAAGAAACACCCAAACCTCCGGAGGCTTTTCTATACCGCCGGAGGTTACTTTAGGAGGCATTATTTATGGAAGACATCATCCTTGAAGCAAGACATATCAGTAAATACTTTGGCAGTTTAGTTGCCAACGACGATGTCAGCCTCAGCGTGAGGCGTGGTACCGTCCATTCAATCATCGGAGAAAACGGCGCCGGCAAAAGCACTCTGATGAATATCATATCGGGCATTTATAAACCAAATGGCGGCGAAATACTTGTCAATGGCAAACATGTCGTCTTCCGTAATCCCAACGATGCGACCAAATGCGGCATCGGTATGGTCCATCAGGAATTCATGCTTTTTCAGGAACTAACTGTTCTGGAAAATCTGATGATGGGATTCGAGACAAAAAAATACGGCAGTTTTCTTAATAAAAAACAGGCCGCCAAAGATATTCAGGAAATTGCCGAAAAGTACGGCTTTTCCATTCCGCTTGACAAGAAGGTTTCCGAACTTCCGGTATCACTTCTGCAGCAGGTGGAGATTGTCAAAATCTTATACAAAGGGGCCGAGATCATCATCTTGGACGAACCCACTTCCGTATTGACGCCGCAAGGAATCGAAGGACTTTTTCAGGCAATCAGATATTTGACCAAACAGGGAAAAACCGTCATCCTGATTACACACAAACTCAAGGAAGTAATGGAAATCTCCGACTATATTACCGTTCTTAAAAACGGCGTTGTGACGGGGAATCTCTCACCGCAGGAGACGGACGAACATAGACTTGCCAACCTTATGGTCGGACGGCAGGTACTCTTCAATACAACAAAACAAGAGAAAAAAATTGCCGAACCGATACTGGAAATCGATAATCTGACCGCATTCGGAAGCGACGGCACCGAGAAAGTAAAGCACGTGTCTTTATCCGTCAGAAAAGGGGAAATTGTCGGCATCGCCGGCGTGGCAGGTTCCGGGCAAAGCGAACTGATCGAGGCAATCTTCGGCTTGCGAACCCCCGAAAGCGGTACGATCACTTATAAAGGCGAGGACATCACCGCTACATCTCCCCGCAGGAAACGGGAGAAGAAAATCGGGTATGTACCGCAAGACCGTATTTCCACCGGCTGTAACGTCCATGCAAATCTGATTGAAAACTGCATTATGGGATATCACGTGGCGCACAAATTCAAAACGCCATGGCTGCTGAACAGAGAAGAGGCGTCGTCATTTACACGCTCTGTTATAGAAAACTATCAGGTGAAAGTACAGGATATTCACAACAAAATCGGTGACCTGTCCGGAGGAAACATTCAAAAGACGATTGTCGGCAGAGAATTTTCACAGAACAATGATCTGTTGATCATCGAAGACCCGACCAGAGGAATCGATGTGGGCGCCATAGAATTTATATGGCAGAAAATCATCGACATTGCACAGGAAGGTGTATCGGTACTGTTGGTCAGCCATGAACTCGGCGAAGTCATGGAATTATCCGACCGGATTCTGGTCATGTATAACGGTGAGATTGCCGCCAATCTGGACAATACTCCCGAATTGGATGAGAAAACCATCGGACTATATATGTTGGGAGGGAAAGCATGAGATGAAGAAAAGCATAAAACTTAAAATATCACAAGCTGCCAGATTAGAAATTCTGAAATACTTCGTTTCGGCTCTTCTGGTCATGGCAATCGGAGCGATTATCATTCTTTCTCAGGGAAACAGCCCTCTGGAAGCTTTAAGGGCAATGATTATCGGTTCTGTCGGAAGTCCGAGCGCCATCGGTACGACAATCCGCTGGGCGACTCCCAGCATTATAACAGGAATCGCTGCCGTCATCGCATTCAAATCCGGAATCTGGAACTGCGGTATTGAAGGGCAGATGTATTTCGGCGCTTTTGCAGCGGCAATCGCGGGCTCTGCACTTACGCTTCCACGATTTCTGCATATCCCCGTCTGCCTTATAATCGGCGGTCTTGCAGGAATGGCTTTCGCGTTCATACCGGCGATACTGAAGCTGAAGCTCAATGTCAATGAATTAATCTGTACCTTGATGCTTAACTATGCCGCAAATTTATTTACGGAGTATCTTGTCTTCAAATATATGGGTTTTGACGCCTCGGAGCTGGCCGACGCCATTGCGACACCGGACATGCATCCGTCCGCACGGCTTTCCGTGATCATTCCGAAAACCAGTGCGACAACCGCTTTTTTCATTGCCATCGGTATCGCGGTGATTATCTATCTGTTGTATCGGTATACCGTAAAAGGATATGAATTGAAACAAGTAGGAGAAAATCTTAGATTTTCTAAATACGGCGGCATCAATTATAAGAGAACCTTTATTATGATTTTCCTGTTAAGCGGATTTATCAGCGGTGTATGCGGCGGCACGGAAATGACCGGCACATTCGGTAAATTCCGCCCGGCTTTCGCAACCAACCTCGGATGGGACGGCGTTATGATTGCTTCGATTGCTAAGAACAACCCCTTGGCCGTCATCATCATCTCTATCATATGGGGTATGCTCAAAGCAGGGTCTTTCCAGATGGAGCGGACCACCTCTACCAACCGGCTTGTGGTCATGGTTCTCCAATCCGTATTTGTATTGCTCGTGGCTATAGACTATGAAGCTCTGTTTAAGCATTTTAAAGAAAAGCAGCAGATTCGCAGACTTCGCATACAGAAAGAGGAGGTGTAGCGCCGTATGCTCCAATTATTATTCAGCATTTCCACACTGTCGGCAATGGTCCGCTTATCCGCGCCTATTGCTCTGGCAGCCATCGGAAGCGCTTACGGACATAAAGCCAAAATTTTTAATATCGGTTTGGAAAGTTATGTGCTTACAAGCGCCTTCTTTGCTACTTGGGGAAGCTATCTATTCGAAAATGCTTTCATGGGATTAGTATTCGGCATTGTGTCGGGCGTTGTAATGTCAGCCGTTTTCGGCGTCTTTGTCCTGCATTTTAAATCAGACCCGATTGTAATCGGTATCGCAATGAACTTAAGCGCATGGGGTTTTACCACATTATTGATGTATAATATTTTCCACACCCGCGGCTCTGTCATGGATTCCAGAATCAAGAGCTTCGGTACGGTTCATATCCCTTTCTTGGACGGGATACCCTTTATTGGCGATATTCTGAATAACCAGAACGCTCTTGTATATCTGGCTTTTCTGGTAGTCATCATCGCACAGATTGTCATGTACAAAACACCCTTCGGACTCCGAATCCGCGGCGTTGGAAGCAATGAAGAAGCGATGCAGTCCGCAGGAGTCTCCGTTCTGAAATACAAGTGGGCCTCCCTGATTGTCACGGGCGTACTCGCAGGCGCAGCCGGCACATGCCTGCCTCTGTGCGGCATATCCATGTTTACGGAGAATATGTCTGCCGGCAAAGGTTTCCTTGCCGTATCAGCGGCAAGAATCGGCAAGGGCGATCCTTTAAAGTCATTTTTTGCCTGTCTGATCTTCGCTTTTGCTGATGCATTATCGGTAGGCCTGCAGGGATTCAGTATTCCTTCCCAGTTAGTACTGGCAGCTCCGTATGTCATCACGGTACTTGTGATGTGTCTTACCAACTTAGGAGAATTGAGAAAGGAGAGCGTATGATTATCCGTGCTGTAGAAATAAAAGAATTTGATTTTGCGGAGTACGGCATTTACTACAACATGCTTGAAGACCGGCAAAATGTTATGCACTGTCAGACAGATGTATTCGAAGACCATATGACCTGCCATCCTTTGATCGATACACCGGCGCATCTTGGATTCACAATCGGTCAGAGTGCACCGTATACCATACAATCAATGGAAAAACACGACCATACGGAAGAAGCGCTCTTTAGCATGTCCGAACCCTTCATCGTATGCTTTGCAAAATCCCGCGGCGCCCTGCCGCCACAGGCAGAAGATGTGCGGGCGGTAATCCTGCGGCAGGGAGACATGATTGTCCTTGCACGTAACATATGGCATGACGCCGGTCATGGAATGGGTAAGGCAGCTTCCTACTACTATCTCGCTTCGCGCGGCATGGGTCCGGCAGAGTGGATCCGCATCGATGGCGATCCTGTCAGCGTAGTGTTTTAGCTCCCTTCTTTATATATAACCTGCAAATCAGGTATAAACGCAAAAATGAATGTACTGTATCATTCTCTTGCCATCAAACAGCATACGAATGTACAGTACATTCATTTTAATTACTCAAACTTCCCACATTAAAAATGGGATTTGCTCCTTGAAAAATCAATACTTTAGCTCACAAAATAGCGCTC
>VSOA01000113.1 GCA_009774585.1 Lachnospiraceae bacterium | reverse complement strand
CCCCCACCCCCACACCCCCCCGGCCCCCCCCGCCCCCCCACCCGGACGGGGGGGGGTAAAACAAACATAAACAATTGAGAGCCAGAGAAAAAAGCTATGGGAGAGTAAAGGATTATCTGTATGATATTAAAAAACGGAAGAAGTATTGTCTATGGCGGTGAGCCATATATTGTAGCTGAATTAAACTCCAGTCATGGAGGAAAAATAGATGTCGCCAGAGAAATGATCGAAGCGGCAAAAAGCTGCGGCTGTGATGCCGTGAAATTTCAATCATGGTCAGCCGAGTCTCTATATTGTCGGGATTACTATGAACAAAACCCGATAGCAAAGCGGATGGTGAATGGTTTTTCGCTGAAACCCGATGAGCTGTTGGAACTATCGGAATATTGTAATAGCATCGGCATTGATTTTTCTTCTACTCCATATTCTAATGCAGAGGCGGACTTTCTGGTTGAACAATGTAAGACTCCATTTGTTAAGATTGCGTCTATGGATATCAATAATTTTCCTTTTTTGAGATATATTGCCGCTAAAAATGTGCCCATTGTTTTGTCAACGGGTATGGCGACGATAGAAGAAATAGAGGCGGCGGTCAGGGAAATTGAGGGGACAGGCAATCATAATCTATGTATCCTGCATTGCGTCTCTCTATACCCGGTTGAAGCCGGGGCTGTTAACCTGAATAATATGGTGATGCTGAAAGAGAGGTTTCCGGAATATGCGGTGGGATATTCGGATCATACGATAGGCGGTGAGGTGGCCTGTGCGGCAGTCGGTCTTGGCGCAGCGCTGATAGAGAAGCATTTTACGTTGAATAGCCAGAAAATTGGCTGGGACAATCAGATGGCGACGGAACCGGCGGAGATGAAGCGTTTGATTGAGGGATGTCGTAAAGTACATAGTGCGTTAGGACAATATGAGAGAATGTTGACGGCGGAAGAATTCGAACAGCAGAAAAAAATGCGGAGAAGTATGGTCGCTGCTGTAGATATGCCGTCAGGACACGTTATTACGGAAGAGGACCTTACTGCAAAACGTCCGGGAGAAGGAATACCGGTCAGTGAGTATGAGAAACTGGTGGGACGGACTTTGAATCGGAATATTGAGAAAGACCGGTTAATTTTGGATAAGTACTTACGGGAGCAGAAGCAACATGATTGATGATTTTCACAAGATACAGCCATACTCTTTAGAAAAAGCGGAAAAAGAACAGTTATTGTTAAAGGAACTGAACCAGTTAACTAAGATGCATAAGGCTGAATGTGCCGCATATGCGAATTATCTCGATGCAATCGGATATGAACAGGAGCAGGCGAAGACCTTAGAGGAAATACCTTTTGTGCCGATTCGTATTTTTAAGGAACTTGAGATGAAGAGCATTCCGGACGAAGATATTTTTAAGATCATGATGTCGTCTGGAACAAGCGGACAGGCACAATCCAAAATATATCTCAGCAAAGACAACGCGATACTTCAACAGAAGGTGCTGCTCCGTCTTCTTGGAGACTTCGTCGGTACGAAGCGGCTGCCGATGCTTGTTGTGGATTCACGGACAATGATCAGAGACAGAAGACTGTTTACAACAAGAGGCGCAACCATTATGGGACTTGATTTTATGGCGAAAAAAATGGTGTTTGCGCTGAATGATGATATGACGTTAAATGTGGACGCATTGATGGATTTTATCACGACTTACGGAGATGAAAAGTTTATTATTTTCGGATTTACCTTCATGATATGGCAGCACCTTTTTCATGAATTAGAACAGAGAAATTTGAAAGTTGACTTGTCAAACGGTTACCTGTTAACAGCGGGCGGCTGGAAGAAACTGAAAGCAGAAGCCGTATCAAATGAAGAATTTAAATCCCGCGGTGAGAAAGTCTGCGGAATCAGACATTATGTTGATCACTACGGCATGGCGGAACAGACGGGATGCATCTATGCAGAGTGCGAATACGGTCATCTTCATGCAAGTATTTATTCAGATATTATTATAAGAAATTATAAAGATTTTTCGCCATGCAGGTATGGTGAACGCGGATTTATTCAGGTACTTTCGTGTTTGCCCCATTCATATCCGGGACATTCCATATTGACGGAGGATGAAGGAATGATTCTTGGAGAAGATGATTGTCCGTGCGGAAGAAAAGGGAAATATTTACAGATATTCGGACGGATGAAGAATGCCGAGATAAGGGGGTGCAGCGATACTTATGCAGCAAACTTTTAGCAGCATACAATATCTTGTCGGCGATAGGGACATTCTTGAGCGTATGGAAAGCGTTCAGGTTCTTCCTTTATTTTCGGAGCGGGTGCTGGATTTTATGGACTGCCTTTCGAAAAGGCTGATGGCCGACAGCAAGGCAAAGAAATATCCGGATGTGATTGCGTTTGCCTTTTGGATCAGACGCGCATCTTTATATAAGGCAAGCCTGCCCTATCGGGACGGCAGCCAAAGGATAGGGAGAGGCGTTGCATTTCATATTGCGCCATCCAATATCCCCGTTCAGTTTGCGGTTTCCATGACATATGCGCTCACAGCGGGAAATGCGTCTGTAATACGGATATCTGATAAAAAATTCGAGCAGGTAGATATTATCTGCGAGGCGGTGCGTTTTGTTATAGAAGACGGATATCCGGATCTGAAGCCTTATATTTGCATTATCCGGTACGCGCATAATGATGAGATTACGCAGTCGCTTACGGACCTATGCGATATCCGTATGATATGGGGCGGTAATCGTACGATTGCGGCAGTACGCAAAGCAGCTATAAAAGCCAGATGCCTTGATCTCGGATTCGCAGACCGGTACTCTATGGCGGTGATTGATTCGGACGATTATTTAGAAAAGGATAGCGGTATACTGGCAGTCGATTTTTATAATGATACATATTTTTCCGATCAGAATGCATGCAGTTCCCCAAGACTTGTCGTATGGACGGGGAATAGTGTAGCAAAAGCAAAAGAAGTATTCTGGGATGCATTGGAGAAAGTGATACATCAAAAATATACGATGGATCCGATATCCGGTTCGGAGAAATTGCTTAAGACAGCCGTATGCGCCGCCAGTCATCCGGGGGTAAGAGAAATTAAGAAAGACAATTTACTTGTAAGAGTTGAGCTGCCGTTATTGTATGACGACATCATGGACTTCAAGGGAAATTGTGGCTATTTCTTTGAATGCAGCGTGGATAAACTGGAATGCCTTGTGCCGATAATGAAGCAGGATTGTCAAACCGTTACCTATATAGGGGAGATAGAAGAGGAACTTCGGCGGATCATCAACGAAAACGGGGTAAGAGGAGTTGACAGAATTGTTCCTGTCGGACATGCGGCGGATATTGCATTCGTTTGGGACGGTCTTGATCTGCCTGATATCTTGTCACGCCGGATCGGTAATATGTAAAGGACGTTAAATCGGATAGGATTTTCATGTGATTCGATTCAACATAATTCATTAACAAAGTTAATCAACAAAGAAAGGAAACTTATTATGACAAATTATGAAAAGTATTTGAATGTGTTTACAAAGATGTTTTCTGTTACAGAGGAAGAAGCGGTGCAACTTGAGTATCAGGGTATTCCTGATTGGGATTCAGTGGGTCATATGGAACTGGTTGCAGCAATCGAGGAGACGTTTGACATTATGATGGATACGGATGATATCATTGATTTTAACTCTTTTGAAAAAGGGAAAGAACTTCTTTCAAAAAATTACACGATTGAATTTTGAGACGGAAAAGTATTATGATTTGGAATTTTGAAAAATACCGTGAAAATATCGCGCTGAAAGATGAATACGGAACGACGGTCTCTTATAGGGAACTATTAAAACAGGCGCAGAGTATGAAGCAGGTCATTGGAGAAAGATGCCTAATCTTCTGTCTGTGTACAAACAGCATCGGCTCTGTGAGCGGCTACGCATCGCTTCTTTCGGAAGGAATGGTGCCAGTGCTTCTGAATGCGCACCTTGAGCAAGGACTATTAGACAATCTTGTCAATACCTATCAGCCAGCATTTATCTGGAGTCCGACAGAACAACTGGATAAGTACGGCAACTATGGGAGCGAATGTTGTTTCGAGAAATATGGTTATTCTTTATTGAAGACAAACTTTGATAAACAATTCGAACTGCATGATGAATTGTGTCTGCTGCTTACTACTTCCGGTTCTACGGGAAGCCCTAAATTTGTACGTCAGAGTTATAGGAATGTCGTAAGTAATGCGCAGTCCATTGTTCAATATCTTAAATTGAATGAAACGGAAAAGCCGATAACGACACTGCCTATGAACTATACATACGGGCTGTCTATCATTAACAGTCATTTGATGGTCGGCGCTACTCTGCTCTTAACTGATAAAGGACTTATGCAAAAAGAGTTTTGGAAGTTCTTCAAAGAGGAAGGCGCAACTTCGTTTGGAGGCGTACCGTATACTTATGAGATGCTGAAAAAGTTAAGGTTTTTCAATATGGATCTGCCGTCGCTTCGCTATATGACACAGGCGGGCGGTAAGCTGATTCCGAAACTCCATCGTGAATTTGCCGAGTATGCGGCGCAGACGAATAAGAAATTTATTGTAATGTATGGGCAATGCGAAGCAACTGCAAGAATGGGATATCTGCCGTCTGGTAAATCTATTGAAAAATGCGGCTCCATGGGAATTGCAATTCCGGGAGGCAGGTTTCATCTGACAGATGCAAATGGAAATGAAATTGATGAACCGGATATGACCGGAGAGTTGATCTATGAAGGAGACAATGTGACATTAGGCTATGCCGAATGCGGTGATGACCTAAAGAAGGGCGATGAGCGGGGCGGTGTGCTGGAGACAGGCGATATGGCGCAGTTTGATGCGGACGGCTACTATTACATTGTCGGAAGGAAAAAAAGATTTCTCAAAATTTATGGCAACAGGGTAAACCTTGATGAGATCGATCGTCTGATCAAAGCGGAATTTGATGGAATTGATGTTGCAAGCGCAGGGATAGATGACCATATGTACATATTCGTGACGGATGATAAGCTATCCGACAAAGTAAAGCAATTTGTTGCCTTGAAAACGGGATTAAATTCCGGTGCTTTTCATATTGTTGCGATTGGCTCCATTCCGAAGAATGATTCGGGTAAAATATTGTATAAAGAGTTGGCTAAATACTATGAGTAGCGCGGAAGGAAGCGGAATATGAACTTTGGTGAATTGTTGGAAATACCGCCTTTTTCGTTAAATAAAGAACAGAAAAATGAATTGTTAACAAGAAGATTGAAAGAGCTAACACATCTGCATCAAAGTAACTGTCCGGAATATCGTAAGATTCTGGATAGTTTGAACTTTGACATTGACAGTGTGACAAGCTATGCCGAACTGCCGTTTCTTCCCGTGCGAATGTTTAAGGAATTATCTTTAAAGAGCATTCCCCAAGAGGAAATCGTGAAAACGATGACATCTTCCGGGACGACAGGACAGACGCCGTCTAAAATATATTTGAACAGAGCGACGTCATCCAATCAGCAAAAGGCGCTGGTAAAGATTGTAAATGAGTTCACCGGTTCAAGTCGTATGCCCATGATTATTCTGGACTGCCCGTCTGTGATAAAGAATAGAGCCATGTTTTCGGCAAGAGGGGCGGGGATTTTAGGGTTTTCCGTTTTTGGCGCTGAGAAGATTTATGCATTTAACGATGATATGGAATTAAATGTCGAAGGATTAAAAGATTTTTTAACAAAGTATCAAGGACAAAAGATTTTTTTGTTCGGATTTACATATATGATATGGGAATATTTCTACAAAAAAATTTTGGTGTTAAAAAATGAAAATGTGACATTTGATCTGTCCGACGGAGTCCTCATACATGGCGGCGGCTGGAAAAAACTGATCGGCGAAGCGGTAAGCGCCCAAGAGTTTCACCAGAGGTTAACAGATGCATGTGGACTTCAACATATACACGACTATTATGGAATGGTTGAACAGACAGGGTGTATTTATATGGAATGCGAGTATGGTCATCTGCATACAAGCATTTTTTCAGACGTGATCATAAGAAGGACTAAGGATTTTTCATTGTGCGGAGCAGAAGAGAGCGGAATTATAGAAGTGGTGTCGTCTATACCGGAATCTTATCCCGGACACTGCCTTTTGACGGAAGACATCGGGCAGATTTTAGGCGAGGATGACTGTCCTTGCGGAAGAAAAGGAAAATATTTTAAAGTAGAAGGACGGTTGAAAGACGCGGAAATCAGAGGGTGTAGTGATACTTTCGACATAAGGAAGAGCAGATGGAGTATTTAGCAGGAAGTAAGGAAATAGTAGAATCGATGCCTAAACTTCATAGTAGAGAACCGTTTACGCCGGCAATACTAGAGTTTTGCGACGACATAGCAAAAGAACTGATGCGAGTACCGAACGGAAGGAATTACCCCGATATGATCACGCTTGGATTCTGGCTCAGAAAGGCTTCGACGGAGGCTTTAAGAAAGAGATTTGCGATTAAGGATGAGAATGTGCACTTGGGAAGAGGCGTGATTTTTCATGTTGCGCCTTCTAATGTGCCCGTGAATTTTGCGTATTCTCTATTTATGGGATTGTTATGCGGCAATGCAAATATCGTTCGCGTCCCGTCAGGGGATTTCCCACAAGTGTCGATGATTATCGACGTAATTCATAAAGCTTTATGCAGACATCCTGATATGGCTCCGTATATATGTCTGGTAAAATACGGACACGAACAGGAGATTAACGATCACTTCTCGGCGATTTGTGATGTACGTATCGTCTGGGGAGGGGACGCCACTATAGCAGAGATCAGGAAATCACCGCTGCCTCCAAGAGCGGCGGAAGTTACCTTTTCGGATAGATTTTCACTGGCGGTTATTGATGCGGATGTCTACCATATGATGAATGAACAAGAAAAGAGCGAGCTTGCGAGAGGATTCTATAATGATACCTATCTGACTGACCAGAATGCCTGTACCAGCCCAAGAGTTGTCGTATGGTTAAACAGCATAGGGAAAGAAGCGGAAAGGAAGGAATTCTGGTCGAGACTATGGGAAATCGTTGATAAAGAGTATGTTTTTCAGGATATACAGGGCGTCAACAAACTAACGAAAAAATATTTGCTGGCAGCAGATGCGGAAATCAACATAAAAGAAGGAAAGTTCATCGAGAACAAAGACAATAGACTTATTTGTGTAGAAATAGACAAATTAACGGAGAATCTTCCGGCTTATTTTGATAATGCAGGCTTTTTCCCAGAGTATGCAGCAGAGGATATTTCGGAACTTTCCATACTCTGTAATGACAGCCGGTGTCAGACAATAGGGTATGCAGGGAAGAGAGAGATGTTTGCACCCTTGATTAAAATGGGTGTGAAAGGAATTGACAGGATTGTTCCGATTGGTAAGACGCTGGATTTTGATTTCATTTGGGATGGATTTAATTTATATGAAAGGCTGGTAAGAACGGTAGTAATATATTAAAAGTTCTGTGATAGGAGGTAAATTGATGAACGTATTATTAGTAATGCCGAAAACAGGATATTTGTGGGACGAGTGGGCAACGCCGCCGGTTGGAATTGCATATGTTTCTGCATATTTAAAGGCAAATTGCGTGAATGTATATACAGTAAACTTGAATTTGGAAGACGATGACGTCTATGATGTATTAGAAGAAAAAATAAATAAATATGATATTGGAATATTAGGAACCGGAGAATTGGTAGTAAATCTCCGAAAAGTTCAAGAGATTGCAAAGGCAGCTAAAAGGATAAAATCCCAGATAAAAGTATGGATAGGAGGCAGCTTGGTAACGAACAGTCCATATGAAGCAATGGAACTGGTGCCGGAAGCTGATTTCGGAATGATAGGCGAAGGAGAAATTACTTCTCTGGAACTGGTTCGTATGTTGGAAAGTATGGAAGCGCCAAGTGAAGAAGATGTAAAGAAAATAGACGGACTGATCGCGCGTAGAAAAGACGGAACACTGTACTGTACAAACAAAAGAGCAGATATCGAGAATCTGGATTCTATACCGTTTCCGGACTGGGAGGGATTTCGACTGGTCGAAACCTGCAGAAAGTATGCGAAAGAGGATAACAGTATTACCGCATCAATCGTATCGAGCAGATCGTGTCCGAATTCATGCACGTTCTGTTCAAAGACCGGCGGTAAAAAGTATAGAAAGCGTTCTTTGGATAATATCTTTAAAGAAATTGACGAACTCGTGAATAAGTATCACGTAAACAGATTGAACTTTAATGACGAACTGTTTGCAGATAATTCGGACCGACTGTATCAATTTTGCGATAGGATGGAGAAATATCACATCGAATATAGAATCAGCATGCATATTGGACGGAACTTGAATCTGGAGTTATTGTCAAGAATGCATAAGAGCGGATGTAAAGTGATTTTTTACGGTTTGGAAAGCGCTGATAATAATGTCTTGACGAGTATGAGAAAACATATTACAATCGATGAGATTGAGAGATGTTTACAAATAACGAAGCAGGCGGGAATTATTGTTGAAGGAAACTTTATTTTCGGAGATCCGGCAGAGACAAAGGAAAGCGTGAGAACAACGCTAAAGTGGATTGAAGATCATTATACAATGGGGCTGATTGAAGTGGCGCCGATCAAACTGTATCCCGGGTCACAGTTGTACGAAGATGCGGTAAATAATGGAAGAATTAAGGATACGGTGAAATTTATCGAGGAAGGATGTCCGCTTGTCAATGTTTCCGGTCTGTCTGATGAAGATTATAGAAATATGATAAATAATGATTTGACTGTTATACAGAAGATGAGATTAAAACGTCAGGAAGGTTTGGAGTTATTTCATGCTGACAATGGAAAAATAGGTGCAAAGGCAATATGTCCCAACTGCGGGGCCAAAATAGAATTTGTCGTGGAAGATACTTCTCATATATTAAGAATGTACACGGAGCATTGCCCTGATTGCGGTACACTTGAATATTTGAACTTATTTCCGGTCTATTATGACAAAGTTAAGGACAAGCTGGAAGAGATTTTCCGGGAACAAAAAGTCGGTATTTTCGGATGTGGAAACATATGGAAGATGTTTTATTCGGTAGGTGATATATTTAAAACGGCTCAGTATGATATTTTCGATGAAACACCCTTTTTACAAAATGAAGGCTGGAACGGAAGAAAGGTATACTCACCGGAAATGATTGCTGAAAACGGAATAAATACTTTGATTGTTATGATAAGAACATCCAAGAAGGAAATACAAGAGAAAATGATGAATGAATATCATATACAAAAACTGGACATTATTATGTGCTATGATATGATAAGTTAAGAGATAAAACTTGAATTCCGGGCAGAGGCACCGGAATCAATAAAAAATACTTGGAGATAAGAGATGAAAATTACATGCGAACAAATATGCAGCATGGTTGCGCAGTTCGATAGTGAAATGAAAGAATTCGTTAAAAATGCGAAAACCGGTTGTGTATGCTATGGGGATAGTCTGATGATTCATGGCGCGCTTGCAGAATTATCAGAGGATGGATTCAATGTCAGATATATTGTTGATGATACGCCGGAAAAGCAGGGGCGGATTGTAGATGGAGTTGAGGTGGTTTCGAGGTCGGACGCGAGAATTCGTTCTGAGAGATACATCATCGGCACAAATTCATCCGTAAAACGTATGCGCGATAATTTTGAGTGGGGGGGGGTAGAATCGGTATTTTTTGTACCGTTTTGTAAGTACTCACTTTGGAAACATTATGATGAATGTGTGTATGTGAGAGACAATCTTTTAGAAGATGAGAAAAGCGTTGAAATATACAATCTGGCTATGTATGCCCAGATGACGGATTATCATAATATTGATTCTACCGGATACGGCGAACCTAATCAGTATTTTGCAATACCGGAATTTGATTTGCTCACACATGAGCACTTTGTTGATGCAGGTGCATATGTGGGTGACACTTTGGATGAGTTTATTCGTCATTCACAATTATTTGAAAAGTATATATGTTTCGAGCCTGATGAGAATCATATCAGAGCGATTGAAGCTAGGAAAAAAAGGTTATGCGTGGAATGGAATCTGCCGGATGAGGCAATTGAAATAGTCAAAGCCGGTGTTGGAGAGCATAATACCAAGGCTAAATTAAGCAGTGATTATACCGGGTCGTCTACGAGAGTGGTTTGTGATGATTTAGGAGATGCAGGGATTGATGTTGTAAAACTTGATGACTATTTTACCGGACAGAAGGTGACATTTATCAAAGCCGATATTGAGGGAATGGAGGAGCAGGCTCTGAAAGGTGCAAGAGAGCTGATCAAAAACCAAAAACCTAAAATGGCAGTTTGTGTTTATCATCTTCCGTGGGACATCTATAAAATACCTTTGCTGGTGAAAGAACTGAATTGTGAATACAAATTTAAGATGCGGCTTCACTCAAAAGGATATGAAGAATTAGTCCTTTATTGCTATTAATATCTGTGAATAGTGGGAACAATAACAGCGCGCTCCCTCCGAAAATTTTTGAGGCCGCTGAAAAACATACCGTTTTTCAGGTTTATTTCTATAACACACAAAAAATCCACCAGTTTCGATTATTCT
>VSOA01000112.1 GCA_009774585.1 Lachnospiraceae bacterium | reverse complement strand
TATTGTTTTCCATTCATACTAAATATTATATTCTCAAATAAATTATGGAAACAGCCCACCTTGCCATTTCCCCAGTTTTAATCTTAATGATAATATCTACACTTTTTACACTGTCTGAAACTCTGCAAGCTGCTCTACCTCTGCAATATTAAGCCCAGAATATTTTGCAATCTTATCAATCGGTAACTCTCCATCCTGCAACATTCTAAGAGCAGTTTCCTTTTTAGTTTGGTTCCTGCCTTCATCTTTTCCTCTGTTCAAAATCGTCCTCGCTTCTGTCTCAAGTAACGCTCCACTCATCATTCCACCTATTCCTTTCTGCACATTCTCATACTTCTGTGCAATTTCTCTGATCACATCACCAGAAAGTTCTATAATAGTACGTTTGTCAAACGCCCCAATAATCCCTTCCTGCTCCAGTTTATCAAGTCTCTCCATGATACTTCGGTACTCTGCTTTCAACTCTGCCAATCTCTGTTCATTCCTATTATACACCTTAAAGTTCTTTTCATGTGAAAAAATATAAAACGGAATTAACAGCAACAAGCCTTTTGAAAAAATCTCTTCCAGAGTATATTCCTGCATCTTCATAATTGGTACATCATACTCTACGGTGCCACCCGGCGTTTTTATCACATATCGCATTTTATCAGGTGTCTTTTTATAATTCCTTAGATACAGGACTGCTGTATTGGGAAATGTCACTGTCAATATTTCATTGATGACTTCACCTTCATCTAAAGCGATCTGAGCGTCATATTCAAACAACCTGATTGTCATCCGCCCATCCGGCAGGCTACTCTCACATTCCAGATGATATTTCTTCTTTTTCTTCCCATAGATTATAAAATTAGTATCTGTTATTCTTTCCTTGTCTGCTGCATCCTGTTGGTCAATAAAATGTTCGTTGGGATGAAACTCTATTATTTCATTTCCTGTATAGTCTTCCTTGAAAATCTCATTGATTACCGGAATAATCATCTGTCTGCAGTCATTTAAAATTGTCCGAAATGCTCCATCATATATATTTCCCATAAACAATCCTCCGTATTTCTTATTTGCATCATATCATTATCATACTGTATACACAACTATATTTGAAATACAATTTGCATTTTCTACATCACATAGGTTTAATTCATTCGATTTATCCTAAACTAACACATAATAAGCACTTTATTCGACACAATATACCACAAAATAAAGCGCTTATTATCCCAAAATCCCCCTCATTTCTACTCCGGTAGACTATTTTCGACGCAGACCGCCCCATACCCCACTCTCGCATTCGGATATTCCGTCTCCCCTCTAATCGGCTTCGCTCCTCGCCTCAAATACGCCTTCACTTTCTCCCCATACAGATACGGATCGTTGCCCATAACAATCCCCCACTGCATAAGAAGTGCGGCTGCCCCAGTCACAAAAGGCGTCGCAAAGGAAGTCCCCGTCACCTGCGAATATCCGCCGTCTCTGTCAGGCGCTGTCACGGCAACTCCCGGCGCCACTAAGTCCGGTTTTATGAAAGAATCCGATGTACGGCTGTTCACCTGCTCCTGATACAGATATCCCCTGCCGGAAAAGTCCGCATACGACTCATAGACAGGGTCATATGCGCCCACCGTGATTACCTTGGAAGCAGTCGAGGGAATCGTCAATGTCACATCCGGCGTCGGTCTGACGAAACGTGTCTGCACATTACGCACTGTCCCCGACGGCAAATAGAATGTATAGTTGCCCGTGACAGTCTCTATCGGCTCCAGCAGAAAAGTCCATACACCGCTATTGACATAACGGCCGCCTGCAGCCGGTAGAAAATCAAAATAAATCTCCTGACTGGTCAGATACGGCGCAGGTTCACCGTTGTAGAGCAGAATTTCCGTCTGTTCCAACTGATAAGTCTGTTTACCCGGTCGGTCAGTATCCACAAGCAGATAATTCCCGGTCGGCGACACCAAGACAACCGCATATCGGTCTGTATATTCTTTCCAAAGCTGTATATTTACGCCGGTTTCATAGTCTCCAATTACTAATTCCACACGTGTCATATTGGCTGTGACATTACTGTCAATTGCACCGACTAATCTGGTCAATTCATTTGTGGACTGACCACCGGTCCTTCCGGTCACTGCCACACTTCCGCCCACATGTCCTCCGGAAGCGCCTTCGTTACCGCTGCCCACACAGATAACACTGCGTCCTATCTCCGACACGTTATCCAGAAATCTTTCCAACAGGGACGTACCGTTATGAGCGCCGTAAGTATTGCCGAAACTTAGGTTGATTGCTACCGGCATCTGCAATTCAATCGCTTTGTTGACCGTATAAGTCAGTGCTCGCATTAATTCTGTTGTCCGTGGAAAAGACTCTGCTCGCGGCGTTCCGAGACGTACGATCAGCAGGTCGCTCTCCCTTGCTGTACCTGCATAGGCCGTCCCACCCGTACCACCGCCTCCGGCAGCAATACCTGCCACCGCCGTTCCGTGTCCAGTTGTATCGATACTGGGAACCATCCGCTGCGCCTGCTGCCTGTCGCCTGTGGCAAGCGCTTCATTAATCTGCTCACTGTCAAATTCCCTGCCAAGCACCTGATCCCAGAGATACAATATTCTCGTCGTTCCGTCCGCCTTACGGAAATCCTGATTCCAATAGCTGATACCAGAATCAATGACCGCCACCAGCACGCCTCTTCCGGTCAGTGCCCCGAACAACTGACCGCCCGGGGCATAACATGAAGCGCTGTTTCCGGCTAAATCTGAGAAGAAGAGTCTCTTCGGCTTCTCTACATACTCAATCTGCTCCGTCACAGTCAAAATATCCATCTCCGATTCAGGAACCGTAAGGATTGCATACCCGGCGATCAATTCTTCCACAATAATACCTCTCCGAGTTAATTCCTGTAAGGAACCATGATATTTGACAATTACTTCCCATGTTTTTTCTATCGTATCAAACCCGACGTTCAGTTCCAACGACTTCTCTCTTTCTAACTCAGGTGTATCGAGCGCAAGATTTAAGAGATTTTCATTTTTCTGAGAATCCATATACTTCCTCCCTTCTACCATATAAATATGCTGAAACATGCTTTGACTCTATTATCCGTTCATGTTAAGATTATGCGTATACTTATAAGATTCTGCACATTGCAGTTAATTTGGAAATATGGAAAATATCCTATTTCAGAAAGACAGAGGATCGTCATGAGCGTATCGACAGTCATAAAGAAAACGGACACAGACACTACTACAGTACATAACACATTAGAATCCGCACCAGTCAGCGAATCTATGACAGGCACCTCTTCTTATTCTGACGCTGATACGGAAGAAATACTGACAACCCACAGCAGGCGCTATGAACAGAACGATTTCGGCACATTGGACTATCCCGTCAACGTCTTCTATCTCGATTTGCGCAAATCCTACATGAATAGGATTCGCTGGCACTGGCACGAAGAGATGGAGATTCTGATCATCAACAACGGTCTTGCTGAAGTATCTACGGACGATACTTCATATACGCTGAAACCCGGACAAGGCATCATCATCAATCAGAACGTCATGCACTCCATTTATTCCCTGAATAAGGAAAACTGTACTTTCTATTCGGTTGTATTTCACCCTGATTTTCTGTTCGGACACAAAAACAGTTACCTGCAGACACAATTTCTGCTTCCTATTCAGAGTTTTCGCCTATTCAAGATTCTGGTGCTGGATGAAACAAATGCTTGGCACGAGCGCATTATGGACGCCGTTAATGATGTCATTGCCGTCAATATGACCAAACCGTTCGGTTATGAAATTTCTACCAAGGGATATTTGTGCCGCTTCTGGTCTGAACTGATCAGCAGACTCCCGCAATTAGAACCAGCGCCTCCGCCGCATGTGTCTCTCGATGAGCAGCGGGTCAAACAAGCGATGCTTTATATCAGGACGCATCACGCCGAACCTATTTCGCTGGATGAGATTGCCGACAGCGTACATATTAGCAAAAGCGAATGCTGCCGCTGTTTTGCGCGCACTTTACAGATGACGCCTTTTGAATACCTGATGAAATACCGTATCTTTGAGGCGACCAAGAAAATGATGGAACATCCCGACGAGCCTACGTCGATCGCCGATTTGGCTCTGTCTGTCGGATTTAACAATACAAGTTACTTTAATAAATTATTTAAAAAATTTCTGGGATGCACTCCTACTTACTACAGAACCCATAGAGTTCTGTCGGGCGAAACGTCAAACAAAGGACCTTTCAGCGTCCCGCTTCCTTAGACTCCCTGCCGCTTACAGATGTCCTGCAGGCAGCATTTGTCGCAATATGGTTTGGTTCTGGCTGTGCAGACCTCTCTGCCGTGCCAGACAAGCCTATGACAGAAATCGCTTCCCTCCTCCGGTGGAATGATTTTCCATAACGCCATCTCCACTTTTTTCGGCTCTTTGATATTATCTACCAGTCCGATTCTGTTGCACAGACGAATACAATGGGTATCTGTCACAATGGCAGGTTTACCGAACACATCTCCCATGATCAGATTGGCGCTTTTCCTTCCTACGCCGGGCAGCTTGAGCAGTTTATCGAAATCATCCGGCACTCCGCCGCCATATTCCTCCTGCAGCATCTTCATACAAGCGCTGATGTCTCTGGCTTTACTGTTTCCCAATCCGCACGGATGCACGATTTTCTCGATTTCTTCTACCGGCGCTGCGGCGAGCGATGCAACATCCGGATATTTGTCATACAATTTCTCAACCACCACATTGACTCTCGCATCGGTACACTGCGCTGCCAGCCGCACGCTGACAAGCAGTTTCCACGCCTGATCGTATTCCAGAGAACATCCCGCATCAGGATATTCTCTTTTCAACCTCTCTATCACTTCCAGCGCCAATTCCTTTTTTCTCATGTCTTTACCGTACTCCAATCCCCTGCCGCCTCTGACGTCATTTCTGACATTACTTGCTCCCCGGCGATGTCATCTTATACATTCTCTCAGGCTATGTATCGTTCCTGATTATCGCATCATTTCTTTATACTCCGTTGCATAAAGCTGCCTCTTGTTCTCATACATCTTGTCGTCCGCAAGTGTAAGCAGTTTATCCATCTGCTCTTTGCCGTCAGCGCGCCAGACGCACCCCAGCGCCATGGGAGCATTGTGCTCTTTCATATCACACTTCAGTTTCTCAATTCTCGCGTAAAGCTCCTGCTCGTCAATCCCTGCGCATACCGCAAGGAATTCATCTCCACCCACGCGGAACAACTCATATTCTTTAAATACTCTCTGGAGACACTCGCTTGAGCGAATAAGCAGTTGATCCCCTGCTCTATGTCCCATACTGTCATTCATCTTTTTAAGTCCCATCACATCACAGTACAAAATTCCCACACTTTGATTAGGATCTATTGTAGCGAAATAATCATGAACCGCATGTCTGTTGCCGATTCCCGTCAGCTGGTCCTCGAAGCATAGTTCCTCCAGACGGCGTACATGGTTTCTTCTATGAATAAGCGACACAAAGAAGTGCCCCAATATCTGCAGCAGCGTTGTAATATGTTCCAGAAATTTCTCCGGCGGATTATCCACTCCATAGAATCCGATGATTTTACCCTCGTTGACGAGCGGACTAATCACCAGCGAACTGATATTCTGCGGTGTCAAATATTCGTATACCACGGGATCGTTTTCCTTAACAAGTTCCACGTTTTTGATGATAACGCTGTCGCCCTTGGAAAATCTATGATACCACATGCTTACCACTTCAAGCGGTACGTCCTGCAGATTCTCTTTCTGCGGAATCACGTCGCTGGCACACCATTCATAGGTATTCTTTACCGTCTCATGATCGGTCTCTTCAAAAATATAAACTCTTTCACTGCTAAGTGACTGTCCCAGATATTCCAGCAAAACAGCTATTGATTTCTCTGGTGTGTGCTCTACAAGAGAAAGCCTGAGTCCCTCATTGACCATATCTTCATTGGCTTCATATCCTATGTTCTGCTGCTCCCATGCGCCCAAATCTACCGCCAGTTCAAAACGGTATCTTTTTCCCGAATCCTCAATCACCGTATCTTTTAACGCCAGTTTTTTCTTGATAACCGGATGATACCGGACTTTTTCATGAAACGCTCCCGCTGCCAGTTTCTCCGGATTACATGCCGCACAGGGCATAGAACTTCCCGATATCACTTCATAACATTTCCGGTCTTTAATCTCTTCCATGCTGTCTACGCCGTACACATCCCTTGCCTTCCTGTTCATATAAACCAGTTCATGGCTGTCCATGTCCACGACATATACAATCTCATTCATCTCCTCATAGAATTCCCACAGCCTTGATACAGGCCAATTCTGATCCGTTAATGTTTCCTGTTCCATAATCTATACTTTTCCTCTCTAACCTGCTGATACAAAGTCTTTATCTTGCCGATGCAAAGTCTCATTCCTTGCCGATGCAAGCTTTCTACCTTGCATTTATTATATCAGAAGTGGTTAGAAGAATCCAACCTTACGGAACACATTGTCTATTTTACGGTATCGTTAGTCACTATTCATCCTTGCACGCTCCCTGATACAGGTACATCACAAACTCCGTCCGCCCGTCATGAGTTTTCCCCACCGTAACGTATCCCTTCTCCTCCTCCAGAATTTTTCGCACGATATACAGCCCAAGACCGGATCCTTCTGTCATCCCGCTTCCTTTTCCCCTGTAAAAGCGCTTGAAAAGCCGGTGATATTCCTCCTCGTCAATAGCTGTCCCTCTGTTTCTTACGGCAACACCAACATAATTAGTCATATTCACCGCCTCGATCTCAATTTCACTGTCCTCATCTCCATACTTTACCGCATTGTCCAGCATATTGAAAACCGCCTCCGCCGTCCATTTGCCGTCCGCGGTCACTTCCTCCTGCACAGCGCCTTTTAACACGACGTCAATTCCTTTTTGCCGAGCCTTCTCCGTAATCTGTCCCACGGCATGCAGGATAATCGGCTGCAACTTCTGCCGCTCCGGTTTCAATCGTATAATTCCCATTTCCAGACGGGATATCTTAGAGAAACTATCTCCCAGCCATGACAGTTTCTGCGCCTGTTCTTCCAGACACTTTGTAAACCGCTTCCTTTCCTCCGCAGTCAGATCGTCTCTCTCCAGAAATCCCGCATAAATCCCGATATTTGTAATCGGCGTGTTAAGCTGATGTACAAGATCGCCGATATTTTCGTCAAGCTGCCTGCGTATTTTCTTCTCGCGTTCCTCATAGAAATGCAGTATATCATATAGCTGTATAAGCTGTTTCTGCAGTCTCGACAGAATCGTATCCTCCGCCACCGGAAATACCGTCTCCGGCTGTCCGTCCGTCAGGCACTCCAAAAAATCGCTGAATCTATAAAGCGTATCTCTCACGCTCCTTACAATCGCAAAATATACTCCCGTCCATACCACGGCTGTCACTATGCCGTACCCCGCCATCAGCTTGATACACAGATTCGCCCTGTCAGGGAAACTGACTTCCTCCCCTGCCAGCCCCATGACCCCCAAGCACAGCAAAAGCAGTATGAGCATTATGCCCATACCGCCTTTCCACATCATATCCGTATCTTGGCGTAATTGATATAGAAATCCCCGCTTCATGATAACCTCCCCATGATTCCGCTTTGCGGAATCTCAATATACTAGGAAGAATGCTGCTTGCAGCAAGTCCGCTCTGCGAACGGTTCTTCCGCGTGAATGGTATTTTCATTCACGCTGTCCTCCCATTTATAACCCATGCCGAATACGGTTTTGATATGCTCCGGCTGCTCCGGGTTCTCCTCCACTTTCATACGCAGTCTGCGGATCGTAACGTTGAGCGTCCGATTCTCCACAAATCGTTCGTCCGCGTCCCAAATCCGTTCAAGCAGCATATCTCTGGTCAGCACATTGCCCCTGTTATGCAGGAAAAACTCAAGCAATCTGCACTCCAATGCAGTCAGTTCCACCTCCGCGCCATGTCTCGTCAGGCTTTTTTTCTCAAAATCATACACGAGATCACTACTTACATAAAGCTGACTTGACGCCCCTTCACTACGTTTTAGCACCGCTGCAATCTTCATAAGCAGTACCGGCATGGAAAAAGGCTTCGTAATATAATCGTCACAGCCGGCCTCAAATCCCTTCAGCATATCCGTTTCTGAATTCCTTGCCGTCAGCAGAAGAACAGGCACCGGCTGTTCTGATAAAACATTCTTCAGAAAAGTCCTTCCATCCCCGTCGGGAAGATTGATATCCAGCAGAATCAGATTCATCTTCTGCCCCAGACACTTCTTTGCCTCAGCAAGCGTATGCGCACTGTGAACCATGTATTTCTCCCTTTCCAATGCAAAGACGATTCCGCCATTTAGTGCCTTGTCGTCTTCTATCACTAAGATGTGTTGATTCACCATGATTCCGTACCTTTCTATTTACCAGCCATTCCTTTTGGCGTTCTCATTTCATAACATTCGTTATTTTTCATCATACTACTTCACGCAGTCTCTCCACAATCGATTTCCTGTTCATTACCTTCGTCAGCATTCTTGCCATCACCACGCACAGAACTACTGAGAAAATCAGGAAAATCAATATTGACGTCAAGAGCGCCGACAAGGAGAAATTGAATATCACTCCCGATCCGACCATATAAGCAATTCCTGCGCCGATCACAACTGCCAGCATAAGCGCCGTAAAAATATAACCTGCATATTTGCGGAAAATATCCTGCTCCATCTGCCGTCCCGTCATGCCGATGGACTGCATCGCGGCATATTCCACCTTTCTCGCCATCACATCTGTAGTCACCGTATTAATGATATTGGCTATTCCTATGAGTCCGACGATTCCGATCAGAAACGCCCCGAACACTGTAATTGTCCTTCTCATCTCTAAGAAGTATACTCTTTCCTGATAGACGGAATCAAGCATAAGCTGAAAATTGCCGTCTTCTTCCAACACCTGCTCTACCATCTCCTGCTTTTCCCGCTCAGAAAGTATTCTGCCGTCTTTCATAGTGTCCGCCCCATTGAACGTAACCGCGCCCACAAGATTCTCATAATCAGAATAAATGCTCTGAAAGGTTTCTTGTGATACCCAGATATTCGAGTGGTTTGCATTACCGCTGCCATACGGATCCACATTTATGACAACCGCCATAACCGTAAGTTCCTTATCCACATAGCGGTCTGCCACATCGTCATAGAACGTCACGTTTACCTTATCACCGGCATGAACCGCGTACTCCATATTCTCGCTCTGGTTCTTGTTTCTATCGAAGCTTGCCCGAAGATAAACCATCTCATTTCCCTGTGCAAATTTCTCCGGATCGATACTGCCTTCCAAAACAGTATACCTGTACATTTCATCCTGCAGCCCCTGTGCGTCCATGCCACACACGCCAACCGACAGATTCCCTCTGTCATTCAGTCTGACACCCTCTTCCTCGACCGCCATCTCAGGAAGCGTACTCTTCACATAAGCAATCTGGTCTTTTGCAATCTCTCCCTCCGGGGCAATCTCCGCCGTTGTCTGATACAAGTAATTTCCGTCTATTACCGTGAAATCCGGCTTTGTTCTTGCGATATAGTAGAGCCGCAAATCCTCCGTAAATTCCAAGTCACGCAGCCGTTCCACCAGTTCTTTGCCCATCGGTTCAAAAGGCTCGTTCTGCGCCCACAGGATTCCTTTATGTCTGACCTGAAAATCCGTATTATGCCGCCTGTCAACCTGCGTATCTACAGAATAGCCCATCGCCAGCGTGTAGACCACCAGAAACAAAATACCGCTTAGGGCAAAAGATATCACGGAGAATACACCCTTTTTCTTCTTGGCGCGGTATCTTGCCGCTTCCACCGGTGAAATCGTACAGGCGATCCGAAAGGGCTTTAACGTACTGACAAACAACGTCATCCATGCAAAGACAGCGCCTAACAGCAAGGTCGGCACAACCCCCGCCGGCTGATAATACATGGCTATGTTCTCCGCAAAAGATGCCACAATCTTACCGGACGCCGCCTGACCGATGATACAGCCAGCCAATCCGCCAATGGCAATTCCATAACATGCGATTCTATTCATCTGCCATAGCAGCATGCTGCGAAGCTGCTTGGAAGACATACCGATTGTCTTTAATTCTCCGTAAAATCGTATATCATTTACAACGGAGATATCAAAAATATTATATATAAAGAAATATCCGCAGAACATAATGCACACTATAATCAGAAACATCGGAATAATCGTCATGATCGTCACGTCACTGGTTTTATACGAATGCCCGTTTCCTTCCACGACCTCATTCAGTTCACTTAGCTTTTCATCTTTATCATGCCCGAACTTCAAGGGATTCAGATTGTTCAGCTTCACATAAATCGTATCGTAGCCTGCAGGCAGTTCCGGATTATAAGCGTCAATAAATGCCTCTCCTGTATAGATTTCCTCATACATATCCGCACAGTTTCTTATCGGATTCCGATAATAGCCGCACACTGTCATAGGAATCTCCTCTTCCACCTGCTCCTCTTCCTTTTGTACAATCACTTTAAGGGTATAGGACGCTCCCACCTGCTGTTCCAGCCCGAGACGCTCAGACATCGTATCCGACAGAAGAATCTCATTCGCTGTCTCCGGATACGCTCCCACGAGCAAATCGACCATATTCTTATCGTAGTGCCCCGAGTCGGCCGCCAGAAGGGATACGTCCAGCGGATGGCATG
>VSOA01000111.1 GCA_009774585.1 Lachnospiraceae bacterium | reverse complement strand
TTATTACCAGCCGCTCTTTTCGTTAGGGGACAGATGGGTGTTCTGGCAGTATACGGATACCGCAGTTTTAGAGGGATATGAAGGAACAGAACAATACATTGATATGAACGTGTTCAGAGGAACGGAGGAAGAGTTGAAGAATCTGCTTGTGTGGAGTGAGGCAGAAGACTGTTCGGTGGAAGAAACGGCATCCAACGATTCAGGTGACGGCGCACAAAGTGAAGAGGACGCGGCGTTGCAACGGGAAATAGAAGAGGAAATATTGGCGGGACACTGCAATCTTGTGTATGAAACCGAACAGACACAAATTTATTCTCATAATGACACTAACGGATTTGCGCTTTATGTTCGCATACCGGAGAAGGCGACTGTTATTTATCCGGTACAGAATTTCTGGGTGGATGAGGAGCAGCAAGCAGTATGGCTATTGGATCATCATGAAGAAATTCAAATACGGAAAGTAAACTTAAGGCAGGGATATGTTCCGGAAGAAACGCTTGTGTTTGATGAGAGCGGAATAGAGGCGATGATTGCAGATACATACGGTCTTGTCAGGGAAGAAGGTCAGGCAGTCTTTCGGGATTTGCATGCAGTTATGTCCGGCAAAGAAGAAAACGACAATGTTTATTTGGGAGGAACGGTTTCCGGGGTATATAAGGAGACAAATAAAAAGTTTGAGATTGTCTATGAAATAGACAGGGCAAGCGGAGAAGTCGGTGTAAAAGGGTATCTTCAGGACTTGGAGATCCTTCCGTTATATCAGGAATTTTTACTTCATAATCTGACGGTGGAAAATCCTTTTGTCACGGCGGAATCGATACTGGGCAAAGAGCTAAGCTTTTTTGATGATGAAGTGTATCTGTCCGGGACGGGAAAGATTGACAAGCAGTTTGCGCTGACGGATGAGAATGAGGACGGCATGCAGGAACTGGTTTTTCGTCTGGTGCAGGAGGAAGGGAAAGAAGAAGTAACCTATGTGCTGGAGGAAATGCAAGGGAAATTGATCTGTAAGGACATCTGGATAGTCGATGCGTCTGATGAGCCGGAGGATGTAGGAATAGAGCAGAGTTATATGTCAAGTGCGGTAAAATGGTATGATTGTGCGTCTTTTATAGAGATTCCCACGGGAGAATGTAAGGAATATAAAAGCCGGGACGAAGTTTATGCAGCCGTTGAAGCGGGGGATTTCTCGGTGGTTACGCGTAAGTACGCCGATCCGGACAGGATTGTTGAATCGCTGAAAGAGGCATATGAATTGGATGGAGATACCAGAAGAACGGCGAGGTGCGATATTGATGGGGACGGTTTTGAGGAACTGCTTCTACTAATTCAATATGAATTTGAAGACTATGAGAGAATTGATTTTATTCTCGATTACAGAAACGGCAGAGCAGTTTGTACTTATTATGACTGGTGTGACGGAAATGAATGGCTGCTTTTGGGCAGCGAAGGAAAATTGATTCATTGTATATCCAGCAACAACGGCTCCTGTAAGTATTATGGGCTTAAGGAATGCATATTAAATGCCGGCGGAATCAAAGAAATTGATTATACAGGATACGGGATTGAAGTATGTGACGTCAATGAGCCCAGTGAATCAGGATTATGGTGGTGGGATGGACAGAAGCCGGAAATAACGCAGAGAGGGCTTTATTTTGCCGAAGTGCGGACCAAAAACGAAGAGGAGATAAACGATACCGGAACTGCTGTCGGATGGGTTAAGAAATTGATTGCCGAGGAACAGTATCTTGAGAAATACAAGGAACTGACAGGAGAAGATTTTGCATTGAGCATTGATCTGGAAAAGGCGAACATCATTTTCATAGATATCGAAGACGGCGTGTTTGGTTTGGGATATACGGAAAGAGACAGGCTGCTGGAGGATTGTGGTTTTAACGGAAAAGAGCCTTTTTATCAGTATCATGACGAAAACGGAGAATTGCAGCTTGAACTTTACTATAATGAAGGGACGTGCAAGGGCTGTGGAATCAGATATGATCCGGGAGGAAATCAAAATCCGCAGGGATTTAAATTTGACGGTTCCAAAATGGAGGAGTATGATTCTGAGTTTTTGAAGGAAAGGTTGAATGCTGACCCATACGAATTGCTCGCGAATGGAGGGGTTGACTTAGCGAAGGACGAGTGGATAGAAGATTATGAAGAAAATATTGAGTATCTGAGTGACGGCAGACCCAAGCATTTTACGTCGCAGGGATGGATCACTTATGTGGATGATGAACGCGAGATTCAGAAGCTGCTGGAAATAGAATTTACCTATAGGGAAGACGGGACGCTAAGGAGACGGGACTATGCACATAATATGATGGCGCTCGAGACATGGCATAGTGTGGCGCATAGCTTCTATGATACGCAGGAACGGCTTCTTTATGAGGATTGTTATATTACCCATGGAAGCATGGATTATTATTACATTTATCAGGATGACAAGGAGCAGCCGGCATATTGTCTGATGCTGGATCATGATCTGGGGGTTATCCATGCGACAATGGTGAAGATAGAGTGAGGGATGGAGAGTGACAATGAATATCAGAAGGAGCAGAAATGGGTAACTGCTTTGCAATCTTACCCACAGGTCTGCTCCCGTTTGCCATAACTCTATACATATAATTGCATTCGGCAAAACTTAAAGTAGATTGCCAGAGTCGCCGTTAGTATTAGAAAAGTAATACCAAGCATAATTAGCATTTGGTAATCTGGGAATATTATGCAGAGGTACAATGGCGTTAAACTGCTTGCCATTCCACCTCCAATCGTGGCTAAAACTGAGATTGCCCCACCTTTTACTGCATAATACTCACTTGTCCAATCATACTTAGGAAACTTAATATTCAGATAAATACCAAGAACCGAAATGAAAAGAGCATATACCGTAGGGATGAGAAACAGTAGTAAGGTCTGCATCAAGGAGCATGGAATCGCAATCCTGATGAAGATTACACTGACATATAGGATAGGTAGTATCACTGTTAAATTTACCGCAATTTTAGCATGATAGACTGTCCTTGCCTGCGTTGGGACAGAGCACATAATCCATCGGGTTTTCCCCTCTATAGACAAGGATGCTGATGTGGTGGAAGTCATACTAACAAAAATAGCCAGTGCAATTGGCATGATATTTTGAATGATGTTCATTATCCTCATAGATTCTGCTTGCCAACGTAAAACGGACGGCATCAAAAATACTGCTATAACTGCAAGGGCAAAAAGCAAGACAATTCCAATGCATGAATTTAAGGCATAGATCGTACAGGAACTTAATCGGCGAAGCTCTTTTTTATACAATGCCATAAATGGAGATGAAGATTTTAACGTTCCCATTCTATAATCTTTTTTTGTGTAATGTGAGAATACTACTGTATTCAATGCTTTATAATAACGGGAAACAATCGTTATGAAAGCAATGCTTGGTAGCAGGGAAACAGCGGCAAAGATAACAAAGGGCACCCAATCATTATGCATGAAAGCATTTGTAAAAAGAATAGCAGGCGGATAAAATCTATTTACTTTTTCTGCCAATGCCGCTCCTAAATCGATTATCTGCGCTATATCCAGTGATTGCGTTTTTGCAGAGGCGAATACAATCACCAATACGGCAAATGTACTTAGAACCAGAGAAAAAATGTTCTTGTGTCTGGAGCGTGATGAAATTGCAACAATCAAAATCCCTAATGATAATGAAATTATCATAGGAATAACCGGCGTTAGAAATAATGCGCCAACTAAGAACAGGTAGCTGCAAATTGGCGGGTGTTCATACACGATATAAATAATACTTGACGGAAGTATGGCTATAAAACTAATGATCAGATTGATGAGGTACAGCAATGTTATACGGCTTGTTACAATAGAAATTGTATTTACGGGTAAAGACATAACCATATCATAATCTTTTAATCCGATAAGTACTCCTGTACTTTTAACAAATGTAAGGGTCAAAGTTGCTAAGGAGCAAACTACTATCATGAGCGTTGGCAACGCTTCGCTGATTCCTGCTTCTGCCATGCCCCTGCTGAATTTTGTTGTATAGATTACAAGAATAGCAATGGTGAACAATCCTAAAGCGGCAACAATTCCAGAACGTTGCTTCTCCTGTTTATCACGAGAATGAATCAATCGGTTGATTCCACAAAGATTGTACAACTGCATCCTTAAGAGATACTTATATTTACCTTTCATTTTCAACTACCTCCATAAATACATCTTCAAGACTATGACTTCCCTTTATTTCTTCCATTGTTCCACTTTCTATTAACTTGCCATGATTGATGATAGTAACTTTGTCGCACAATTTTTCAGCAACTTCAAGCACGTGAGTGGAGAAAAAAATGGCTGTCCCTGTATCACAAAGTTCTCGCATCATCTTCTTTAAATGAAAAGATGCTTCAGGGTCGAGACCTACAAAAGGTTCGTCCAACACTAAAAGCTGCGGAGAATGTATAAATGCGCCTGTCAAAGCAAGTTTTTGTTTCATGCCATGAGAATAGGAACTGATTAAATCTCCAAGACTGTCTGTTAATTTGAGAGCATCCGTATATTTTTGTATTCTTGGAGCCCTTTCTTTTGCAGGGACAGAGAACATATCACACATATAATTTAAATACTGGATACCTGTTACATAGTCATATAAGTCGGGATTGTCCGGAATATAAGCTGTCATGGATTTACACATAACAGGCTCATCCTTTACAGAATGACCATTTATAAGGATTTCCCCCTCATCGAAGTCCATTATCCCGACAACTGCACGGATTGTTGTTGTTTTTCCCGCACCATTGTGACCAATAAAAGCGTGGATTTCCCCCGCTTTTACACTCAAATTCAGATTGTCAACAGCTTTTTTATTTCCAGAATAAACTTTAGAATAATTTCTGATCTCTAACACATCGTTCATTTCATGAGCCTCCCTAAGATTTTAGTTTTTGTACTTTCTTGCAACTGCTAAGTAAATGATTCCCTCCTTTATTATCATTTTGATAACAATATCATAATGATAATAAAAAGTCAAGAAAAATCCGTCTATAACTGAGGACAGACGGAAAATTTTCAATCCATTTTAGGCGGAGAAATAATAACACCAATCGAATGTAGCTTCCGCTCAGCCGTTGGAGCGTTGTTTCTATAAGGGTTTATTATATTTCTAATAGTTCCAATTAGCATTTCAAGCTCATCATCCGTCAGATAAAGAGGAGATAAGGAAAAACCTGACTTATCCTTTACAATATCGATATCATCCCTCTTGCAATAATCTTGGAATAGTTCTGCAAAACCAAGGATATATTGCATAAACGCCTGCATATAGGCTTCGCCTGAGTTGCTGTCTAAGATTTCTTTAAAATCTTTTGTCATGTCAATATCTATCGCATAAGTCTTTTCTAGAGTCCCTCGGACTTGTGTTTGATTTACTATTTTTAATATTTTGTCGTTTGTCATTCTTTTTAAATAGCGATAAAGCGTTGCGGGTGGAATATCCGAAAATGTTTCGGATAAGTGTTTCGCGGTAGTTTCTCCGCATTTTTGTATTTCCAGAAATAGTTTGCATTTAACAGGATTCGTTAATACATCCATAATTTTTTTGTCCATGCGTATCCCTCCCAAAATTCGACTTATTTGATAATACTATCATTTTGGCAGTAACAATTCAATATTTTGCCGCTGTCTATTGCCGAAACAATCTTATTTATTCCCGCGGGCAAGCTCCCACGGGGATGTAGGTGAAGAGCCATGCACATTCATAATTTGCTGCGCAAATTATTCTATTCATGACGGGCATTCTTCTGCATGGCTCTTTGCTATAACAAAATAGACCATTTGGGTAAATGGTCTATTGAGGGGAGTATATATAATTAAATATATAAGGGTCTGTAGATAGAAGTTGAAGGGTTGTCTCTATCTACAATTACTATTATATACTAATTGAGTAAAAATGCAATTTAAAATAGTACTAAAGTCCTATGTAAATATTTAGTAATTTTATATAAAAATCTAGTACTAAAGACCTAGATGACGATTGTATATTTTGTAATGGTTTTTGCAATACTATTCCTGTAACTAAAATTAATCAGGAGGTATTTGAGATGTCTAAGAATGATTATAACCAGAATTCACAGAACGACAAGCAGCAGGACAAGTCCAGCAATTCTAACAGCCAGAACAGCCAGAATAACCAGAAGAACAATTCTAAGAACAGTTCCGGCAGCAACGCACAGGACAACCAGAAGAACAATTATTAAGCGAATGCTTAATAACGTTTATGCGAAGAACGGTATGGTCATTTATGGCTGTACCGTTTTTTGCGATTGTTATTTGAACTATTTTGGGTTAAAATGTACGAGAAGCAATGAGCAGTGCCAACGTGTAAGATGGCAAAACGACTGCTTGCAGGCGATTTTGACAGATTATACGTTGATAGGGCGAATGCCCGCGAACGAGGAAAACCGAAGGTTTTGCGAGTGAGGCACTGCGGGGCAGGGAGGAGCCGAAATAGGAAGTGGTGCGAACGAGGAAAACCGAAGGTTTTCGGAGTGACGCACTGCGTGGTAGAGTGGAGCCATAAGCAATACTGCGAACGAGGAAAGATTGAAAATTAAAATTTTCAATCACGAGATTTGTGTCTGCGCGCTGCTTGCCACAAACTCGTTATGCGCAGAAAGTAGCGCAGAAATGAGGAGAACATGGAACGATTAGAGTATATAGCGCCATGCCACTTTGGCTTGGAGGCAGTTTTAAAAAGAGAAATTGTGGAGCTGGGGTATGAGATCGTCTCGGTAGAAGACGGACGCATCACTTTTGCAGGGGATGCGCAGGCATTATGCCGCGCCAATATTTTTCTTCGCACTGCGGAGCGTGTGTTAATTAAAGTGGGAAGTTTTCATGCGGAGACGTTTGAGGAACTTTTTCAGGGAACCAAGGCGCTGCCGTGGGGGGAATACATTCCGAAGGACGGAAAGTTCTGGGTGACTAAGGCGGCGAGTGTGAAGAGCAGGCTGTTCAGTCCCTCCGATATCCAGTCGGTGATGAAGAAAGCCATGGTGGAGAGCATGAAAAATACATACCATGCGGACTGGTTTGCGGAGAGCGGCGATTCTTATCCGGTGCGGGCTTTCCTGATGAAGGATGAGGTGACGGTGGGACTTGATACCACGGGAGAATCTTTACATAAGCGCGGTTACAGGAAATTGACGGCGAAGGCGCCTATAGCAGAGAACTTGGCGGCAGCGCTTATCATGCTGACACCGTGGAAACAGGACCGTATTTTGGTCGATCCTTTCTGCGGGAGCGGAACGATACCGATTGAGGCAGCCATGATAGCGGCCCGTATGGCGCCGGGGATGAACAGGAATTTTACGGCGGAAGACTGGACGCATATTGTTGACAGGAAATGCTGGTACAGAGCGGCGGATGAGGCGGAATCGTTACTTGATCTGAGCGTGGAAACGGATATTCAGGGATATGATATTGACGATGACATGGTGTCGATTGCCAGAGCCAATGCGAAACTGGCAGGCGTAGAGCGGATGATTCATTTTCAGCGCAGAGGCGTAGAAGAACTGAGCCATCCGAAAAAGTATGGATTTATCATTACAAATCCGCCTTATGGGGAGCGGCTTGAAGATAAGAAGAATTTATCGGCATTATATGGCGTGATTGGTGAACGCTATATGGCGCTCGACAGTTGGTCCCTGTATCTGATTACATCCTATGAACAGGCGGAGCAGGCAATCGGGAGAAAAGCGGATAAGAATAGGAAAATATATAATGGAATGATGAAGACTTATTTCTATCAGTTTATGGGTCCTAAACCGGGTGGGAGTAAAAGGTAAATTATGCAGTATGATAAATTGATGAAAAGAACAGCGATATACTGCTTGGTATTTGTGTTGACGGCGATGAGCGCCATGCTGTATTACTGCGCCAATAAGATTATCGTGGTGGCGGATGTAGCGCAGGACGAGGTTGCACAAAATGCTGAGAACGGAGATGCCGGGGAGAAGAAACCGGTAGAGAATGCGAGTGCAGAAGACGAGAATCACATCGATATTGACCGGTCGAGTCAAAATACGAATTATTTCTGTATTCCCATGCCCGCTGATGTGCGGGTGGAAGAAGTGGTGATAGAAAATCACTATATGGACAGAGAACTGTGGGTTATTATTGAGCCCAAGGAAATGGACGGGAAAGAGTCATTTTACGAAGAAAACGGCGTATACGGCAATTGTACGGATGTGTTGACGGGACATTACGAAGCGGAAAAACATAGGATATCTCTGCGCTTTGAATTGACAGATGTCTATGAGTATCATAGTATTTTTGAGGATAATACATTATATGTAGAATTTATGACGCCGAAAGAAGCGTATGATAAGGTTATCGTCATTGATCCGGCATACGGAATGGAAGATGCCGGCGTCACGGTGGATGGTGTGAAATCTAAAGATTTGACGTTGGAAATTGCCAAGGCGTTGAAAGCAAAGCTGGATGAGACGGATATTAAGGTTTATTACACAAGAATGGACGATAGCAACCCGAGCGCGGAGAGCCGGGTGCAGCTTGCGACCGATACGAAAGCTGACATGTTGATACGCATAGAAATAGGCAGCGCACAGAGCAGCAAGCAGTATGGTACGGAGGCGGTTTACAACAGTAGATTTTTTATTCCGGGATTCGGAAGTGTGGAATTGGCGGATATACTGGAAAAGGAAGTGGTCACCGCCATCAGCGGCAAAGCTAACGGATTATTAGAAGCATCTGACCAAGATAAAGTCATAAACGGCGCAACCGTACCGGCGGCCACAATCAAGGTAGGATATCTGACCAACGGACAGGAGTTTATTCTGTTGCAGCGAGAGGATTATATACAGCGTATTGCGGAAGGAATATACCAGTCGGTCATCAAAGCATATGAGGAGCAGAATAAGTAATGGTAACAATTGTATTTGCAACAGGTAATGCGGGAAAAATGCGGGAAATACGTGATATTCTCAAAGGGATGGAAGCGCAGATCCTGTCTATGAAAGAGAGCGGAATTGATGCAGATATCGAGGAGAACGGCGCGACCTTTGAAGAAAATGCGCTCATTAAAGCGAAAGCAGTAGCGCGGATACTGAAAGGGAATACGGATGATAAACTGCAGAAAGCAGTGGTGCTGGCAGATGATTCTGGTCTGGAGGTGGATTATCTGAATAAGGAGCCGGGAATCTATTCGGCCCGTTACCTCGGAGAAGATACTCCCTACAGTGTCAAGAATCACAACTTGATAGAACGTCTTACAGGAGTGCCGGATGAGAAACGTACCGCCAGATTTGTCTGTGCGATAGCCGCGGTATTGCCTGATGGCGAGGCATTTACTGTCCGAGGGGTGATAGAGGGGAGAATCGGTTATAAAGAGGCGGGCGACAACGGCTTTGGGTACGACCCGATTTTCTATGTGCCGGAATATGGCTGTACCACGGCACAACTGTGTGAGGAAGATAAAAATCGAATCAGTCATAGAGGCAAGGCGCTTAAGGCTATGGAAAAAGAGTTGGAGAAAAGGATATTATCTATATGAAGATACTGATTGTGAGTGATACGCACCGCAGTAATACCAATTTTCTGGAAGTGATGGATAAAACTGCGCCGCTTGATATGGTAGTGCATTGCGGAGACGTAGAGGGCAGCGAACTGTTAATTGCTAAGGCAGCCGGCTGTCCGGTGGAAATGGTACAGGGAAATAATGATTTTTTCACGGAACTTCCGAGAGAAAAGGAATTTATGCTGGGAAAATACAAAGTGTGGCTGACCCATGGGCACAATTATTACATATCCATGAATACGGAAGTGATTAAAGAGGAAGCAAGACTACGTGAGGCTGATATTGTGATGTGTGGGCATACGCATAAGCCAATGGTAGATATCGGAACAGATGTGACCTTGATCAATCCGGGCAGCATCAGTTATCCCAGACAGGAGAACCGGAGGCCTAGCTACATAATTATGGAAATAGACAATGAGGGAGAAGCGCATTACACGATTAATTACTTGAAGTGACGTAAAAAGCTTCGGCTGTGCGGCGGCATGGCTTCGGGTAGTACGTGTTTGAATGTGATGAAAACAATGCGTGAAATGAAAAAGCCTGAAATGAAAAATAAAAAAACAAAAAAATGAAAAAAATATATAAAACCAGTTGACATAGAAAATGTCATGAGATATAATATGACTTGCGTTGTAAATGGGATGTTCACAGGTGCTTTTTCGGGGTGTGGCTCAGCTTGGCTAGAGCGCCTGGTTTGGGACCAGGAGGTCGCAGGTTCGAATCCTGTCACCCCGACGCAGTTATAATCATAATGTATATATGCGGGTGTAGTTCAATGGTAGAACACCAGCCTTCCAAGCTGGATACGTGGGTTCGATTCCCATCACCCGCTCTTTTTATGCGCTGAAAACAGAAGGGCGCGTTGCAGATCTTACAGTATAGAGCATTATATCTTCCGACAGTATGTCTTCAAAGAGATTCATCTGACTTTCTTTGCCGTGCGGCAAAATTTATCCCAACCCGCGTATTGCATATGCTTATTATGACGTAATGTTTTGTTTTACAGATAATAGTTTAGAAAACGTTAAAGTAAAATGAGGAAAAACATGCATTAAAAAAAGAGGTGTTAGTCAGTAACTGGGTCGGTATACCTTTAAGTCCGTTTAATGGGACATGAAAGGTGCTATGTTATTCCCGA
>VSOA01000011.1 GCA_009774585.1 Lachnospiraceae bacterium | reverse complement strand
ATATATATATGGTATAATACCATAGTAAATGCAGATAAAGGGGTAAGATTGTGTATAAAGTAAGAAAAGGTTTGTCAGTAGTATTTGATCATATCAGCGAGTGTATGGCGCCAGTCATACCAATTGTACTGGCGGGCGGTATTTTCAAGATGATTGTGTTGCTTCTGACGACATTTCACATGTTATCGGGAAGTACGGAGGTTATTTTATCAGCGATTGCTACGTCGCCATTCTATTTTTTGCCGGTTATGGTGGCATATTCTGCGGCAGAGCATTTTGGAACGGATCCGCTGCTTGCGATTGTCAGTGTATGTGTAATGCTGCTTCCGGATTTTGCCGCATTAATGGAAAGCGGAGAGAAAGTTACGTTTGCAGGTATTCCGGTGGTACCGGCAACTTACGCTTACAGTGTGATACCGATTATTTTACTTATTTATTGCATGTCGCATATTGAAAAATTTTTTAATAAAATGATTAAGGAGAGTTTACGGCCTTATTTGCTTGCGGCATGTGTAATTTTTCCTACATCGCTGCTGGGTATTCTGATTATCGAGCCTATAGTCAGTCTGATCAGTAATATGCTGGCAAACAGCTTAAATGCAATGCAGGCGGAAGTGCCGATAGTGGCGTGGGGCCTATTGGCAGCGATAACATCATTCTTAGTATCCACAGGTATGCATTGGATATTTATAACGCTGGCAATTACACAGATTGGTTTGACCGGTGTGGACTATGGTATTATGGTGGCGTTTCTAATCTCAAATACCTCTCTGGCAGGATGTGATTTAGGTGTATTTGTGAAGTCGAAGGCGTCTGACAAAAAGGCGATGGCAGTCGGCGCGATGGCAGCGGCGCTGCTCCCGGGGATCTCCGAGCCTTCTATTTTCGGAGTGTGTTTTAAAGAGAAGACGCCACTTCTTGGCAATGTGCTGGGATGTATGATTGCCGGTATGGTGCAGGGCATTCTAACGGTGCACTGCTATATCTTTACGTTTCCGAGCATTCCTTCTATTCTGATATTTTACAGTGCAAATGAGGCGGACAATTTGTTAAAAGCTTTGATAGTGGCAGCGGTATCTTTTATGGGAAGTTTCTTTATTACAATGCTTGTTTATCGTGACGGACAGCCGAAGACAGAATGTGCTGCTAAGGCATAAGCGGTCGGCGTACAATGAAATATACAGATACATTTATACAAAGATAGGCTGCTTACCAGAAGGGACGGACGACACCGATGAAAAAGGTCATGTTTTTTGAAGGAGATATAGAGACACAGGGATATTTCTCACGTCAGATTGCAGAGGCAATGCAGGAATTAGGGCACGAAGTTTTTATCTATGACCTAAGCCGGGCATGGAACAGTACGGAGAAGTTTTTCCGCTTTTTTGAAAAAGGGAATACGGCGCTGATTAATTTTAATTTCCATGGCATGAGCGGTGAGGAATATTTTCTGGATGAGAATGACAGATCGATGTGGGATGCTTTGGACATACCGAGTTATAATATTGTGGTGGACCACCCGATGTATTATCATCATTTTTTGGATAAAGTTCCGCACAATTACCACCATGTCAGCATAGATAGGAACCATGACAAATATATACAGCGCTTTTTTCCCGAAATAGAGAGGGGGCCTTTTCTGCCGCTTGCAGGGACGCAGTTATATCCGAACAAATCGAATGTACCGATTGAGTGCCGCAAGTATGATGTGGTAATGGTCGGCAATTACTGTCAGCCGGAGGCGTTTGAGAAATTTATCACAAGAATCGATGACGAGTATACGGCGTTTTATTATGCCATGATTGATGATTTGCTGGCGCATCCTGACAAGACGGTAGAAGAGGTGGTAGAAGCGCATCTTCTGGAAGAACTGGGCGAAGTACCGGAGGAGGAACTTAAGAAGGCAATGGCGGCCGTTACATTTATTGACCTCTATGTGCGCTACACGGTGAGGGGACAAATTGTACGGGAACTTGTGGATGCCGGAATTAAGGTACATGTTTTTGGTGATGGCTGGCAGATTCTTCCATGCAGGCATGAGGAAAATCTGATTCGGATGAACAATCTGGATTCTGTAGGATGCTTAAAGAAGCTGTGCCAAACCAAGATTTCTCTTAACATTATGCCGTGGTTTAAAGACGGGGCACATGACAGAATATTTAATACGATGTTGAACGGTTCGGTATGTTTGACTGATTCCAGTATTTATCTGGATACGATACTGCACGACGGCGTAGACTGTTGTTTATATTCCTTAAAGAATAAAGGGCAGGTAGCGGAAATTGCACATGCACTGCTCGCTGATTCTGACAGAATGCAGAGCATCGCGGATGAAGGATATCAGCTGGCACAGGCGGGGCATACGTGGGCACACAGAGCGAGACAATTACATGAATTGATGGAACAGGTTTGAGGAAAGGATTGCGGTGGAACAGATGAACGTTATAACAAAGCGCAGACAAAAACATGCAGAGCGAATGAAAAGATTATACGAGAGACATAAGCGCATACAAGCGATGCTTAAAAATCATGCGGCGGATATTCTGGCATCGGAGAATTTCAGAGGCACGCGGAAACATATACAACATGGGTCTATGACGGTGTATAGTCATTGCATGGATGTTGCCAGATACAGTTTGCTATTAAATAAAAAGTTACGGCTTAGATGTAATAAACATGATTTAATCAGAGGCGCGCTGCTGCATGATTATTTTCTTTATGATTGGCATGATAAGGGATATCTGCCACAGCGCAGACGGCTGCACGGCTTCTGGCATCCAAGTATTGCGCTCGAGAATGCAGAGAAAGAATACAGATTAAATGATACACAGCGGGAGATTATTAAGAAACATATGTGGCCTTTATCTGTAGTCCCGCCTACTTGCAGGGAAGCATGGGTAGTTACCGCGGCGGATAAATACTGTTCCCTGTTGGAGACGGTAGGACTGCATAAAGGACATGGCGCGAAAGCTTCATAGACGCCGGAGACAAAGAAAGAATGGATGGACAACACACAGAAAATAAAGGATTGTATGCCGCATTGTCTGAGTATAACGACAGTGATTACTATCCTTATCATATGCCGGGGCATAAACGCAGCAGGCAGGCAGGCGAGATGGCAGAATATTACGGAATCGATATCACGGAGATAGACGGATTCGATAATCTGCACCATGCGCAAGGGATTTTACTGGAAGCGCAGCAGCGGGCAAACAGACTTTACGGGGCGGAGGAGACTTTTTACCTTGTGGATGGGAGTACTTGCGGAGTGCTGGCATCTATCATGACGGCAGCCGGTAAAGGCGGGGAACTGTTAATTGCGCGTAACTGTCACAAATCTGTTTACCATGCCGCCATTATGCAGGAGCTGCAGTTACATTATTACTATCCCCCGTTACTTCGGGAATATGGTATTTACGGCGGTGTTATGGCACAGGATATAGCCCTGATGCTGGAGAGATATCCGCATTGCGAAGCGGTGGTGATCACTTCGCCTACTTATGAAGGCATTATATCGGATATAAAAGCAGTTGCAGATGCGGTACATGAAAAAGGCAAAATATTGATTGTGGATGAGGCGCATGGAGCACATCTTGGTCTTAGCAAAGATATGCCGCGAGGGGCGGTTGCATATGGGGCGGATTTGGTGATTCACAGTCTGCATAAGACCTTGCCGTCGATGACGCAATCCGCGCTTTTGCATGTGCAGGGAGAGCGTGTGAACCGGAGAAGACTACACAGATATCTGGCGATGCTGCAGACGAGCAGCCCATCTTACGTTATGATGGCAAGTATGGATTCCTGCATCCGGTATGTGGAAGAATACGGCACGGAAAAATTTGCGCTGATGCGACGCCAATATGATTTATTTTGTAAAAAAATACAAGATTGTAAGTATTTGAAAATTGGAAAAATGACAAATGGCTCATATGCGTCATATGAGTGCGGAAAAACAGCAGAAGATGTAAAACAACATGGCAGACAAAGATATACGGCATGGGATATAGGTAAACTGGTAATATTTACGCAGAACACATCCTTGAACGGACAACAGTTATATGATATTCTTCGAGAGGAATATCATTTACAGATGGAGATGGCGGCCGGCAATTATGTTGTTGCCATTATGACAATTATGGACACGCAAGAAGGCTGGCAGAGATTGGCTGATGCGCTGCTACTGATTGATGGTAGGATAGAAAAAGGGGGGTTACGGCAAGCAGTTATAGGATGCGAAGTAAAGACAGATGGCAGAAGCATGTATGCGACGCAGCATAGAGAGGAGCAGCCGAAAGCTGTTATGACGCCGGCACAGGCTTTTGATAAACAAGAGGAAAGCGTGCGCTTAGAGGAGGCCGTCGGTAGAATTGCAGCAGACTTTATTAATCTGTACCCGCCGGGGATTCCGATTCTTGTACCGGGGGAAGTTATGAGTGAGAATCTGCTTGGACAGATTCGGGAAAGCGCGCGGTGCGGTTTACAGGTGCAAGGGGTGACATCGGAAGGCAAGATGGCAGTGGTGTGTTGAAATTCTCTTTCAAGTATGGCATTATTAATATAGAATGGTTATCGGTAAAAGGTATTTATCAATATGGGAAAAATCGTGTGCCTGATGGGCAAAAGTTCATCGGGAAAAGATACAATTTATAAAAAACTACTGGCGCAGGATAAAGTAATATTACAGCCAATTGTTCCTTACACGACCAGACCGATCAGGGCTGGCGAGAAAGAGGGAGTGGAATATCATTTTACGGACGAATCAGGATTTCAGGAATTGCTCCGTACAGGCAGTATAATCGAGTCAAGAGTTTATCATACATGTCTGGGAATGTGGAGATATTTCACGGTTGCCGATGAAAAAATTGATTTGTCGAGTGTCTCATATATGATGATCGGTACGCTGGAAGCCTACGCGCAGATGTGCAGCTTCTATGGTTCGGAGAATGTGCTGCCGGTGATGATTGAGTTAGACGACGGTGTGAGGCTGCAGAGAGCGTTAGACCGCGAGAAGGCACAGGATCAACCGAAGTACGAAGAAATGTGCAGACGATTCTTGGCTGACGCGGAGGATTTTTCGGAAGATAAGCTTAAGAAGGCGGGAATCAGTGAAACATTTTACAATGATAACTTAGAGAACTGTTTGGAAGAAATTATATGCTACCTGCAAGAAAAGATTGATTGAGACGATATATATAAGGAATATGATGGCGGGGAGGTGACGAGAGATGGACATCAAAGTGAATCAGGTGCAGCAGGCGATGCCGGTGGAGCAGACACAGCAGGCGCAGGAGACGGACGGAACATTTAAGTTCACTCTTGTCAGCAGAATTGAGGAACAGGATTTACAGAATGCCCTGACGGGTATGATGGAGGAGATTGCCAGACAAGGTGATAAGCTTGCCAAGCATCGCGATATCAAAGACATGAAAAGATACCGTGCTTTGATTAAAGATTTTTTGAATGAGGTGGTAAACCGTTCCCATGCTTTTTCCAGAGAAAATTTTCTTGACCGGAAGGGAAGGCACAGAGTATACGGAATTATCCGCCTGATTGATGAGAATCTGGATCAGCTTGCGCAGGAGTTGGTGAAGGACGAGAAGGATAATCTGGCAATTCTTAGCAAGATTGGGGAGATACGAGGATTATTGCTGGATATTTTTACTTAGAGTGTGGGCAGCGTGATGAAATAGCATAACGCACAAGGGAGGCAATAGTGGGACAGGTTGCAAATCAGATGGTCATAGAAATGATTTATAAGATGAAGCAAATTATACAAGACAAGAAAGAGCAAAACAAAAACAACCGACAGAGCGATAAAGTTAATAAGAACGGTAACAAGGAACAGTAACTAATAAAAGTACGGATATAAGAGTGGGTGGGGTTATAGATGGCTAAATTTAAAGATATTATAGGACAAGAACAATTGAAAGAGCATTTGCAGAATGCGATTTCTACAAATAAAGTATCGCACGCATATATTATCAACGGCGAGAGAAGTTCCGGGAAAGAATTTATTGCCCGCATTTTTGCAATGACGCTGCAGTGTGAGAAGGGCGGTGTTGACCCCTGCAACGAGTGTCATTCCTGCAAACAGGCACTCAGTAACAATCAGCCGGACATTATATATATCAGCCATGAGAAGCCCAATACAATAGGCGTTGAAGATATCAGAACGCAGATTAACGGGGATATAGATATCAAGCCGTACAGCAGCCCGCGTAAGATTTATATTATGAACGAGGGTGAAAAGATGACGGTTCAGGCGCAGAATGCGCTTTTAAAAACGCTGGAAGAGCCTCCGGAATATGCGGTGATTCTGATTCTGACCACAAATGTGGACGAGCTGCTTCCTACGATTCTAAGCAGATGTGTAGTGTTGAATATGAAACCCGTCACGGATGCACAGGTCAAGGAATATCTGATGGAAGAGTTGGGCGTGCCGGATTATAAGGCGAATATATGTGTCGCTTTTGCCAGAGGAAATATCGGCAAAGCGAAACTGCTTGCAAGCAGTGAGGAATTTGAAAAGGTCAAAGACGAAGCGATTACGCTTGTGAAATATATTAATGACATGGAGATTAATGAGATTGTCAAAGCAATCAAAAAGATCTCAGAGTACAAATTTGATGTCAACGATTATCTGGACATCTTGTCCGTATGGTACCGGGATGTGTTGCTTTTCAAGGCGACAAAGGATGTGAACAGCTTGATTTTCAAGGAAGAGATACAGCAGATTATGAAGGTGTCGGACAGAAGCACATATGCGGGAATTGAAACGATCGTGAATGCATTGCAGCAGGCTAAGAAGCGGCTGGATGCGAACGTTAATTTTGATCTGACAATGGAGTTGCTGCTTCTGACGATCAAGGAAAACTAGGATGCGCATTGAGCAGATATTGGATGCTGCCATAGAATGGTGAGTCACAGAAGAATAGGAAAAACAGTTAAGAAATGCGGAGGTTGATAGATTATGATACGAGTGATAGGCGTGCGGTTTCGTACCGCCGGTAAGATATATTATTTTGATCCGGGTAAGCTGGATATTAAGAAGAGCGATCACGTCATCGTAGAGACGGCGCGGGGAATTGAGTACGGCACTGTAGTGGGGGATCCAAAAGAGGAAGAAGACGATAAAGTAGTTCAGCCGTTGAAAGCAGTTCTGCGTGTGGCAACGCCGAAAGATGATGAGCAGGAGGCGGCAAATAAGCAGCGCGAGAAAGAAGCTTTTAAGATTTGTCTGGAGAAGATTAGAAAGCATGATCTGCAAATGAAATTGATTGATGCAGAGTACACGTTTGACAATAATAAAGTATTATTTTATTTCACGGCAGACGGACGCATTGATTTTCGTGAGTTGGTTAAGGATCTTGCCTCTGTTTTTAAAACGAGGATTGAATTAAGACAAATCGGAGTCAGAGACGAGACGAAGATTCTGGGCGGTATTGGTATTTGCGGCAGACCTCTGTGCTGCCACACGCATTTGTCCGAATTTGCCCCGGTGTCTATCAAGATGGCAAAGGAGCAGAACCTCTCTTTAAACCCGACCAAAATTTCGGGCGTGTGCGGCAGACTTATGTGCTGTCTTAAGAACGAAGAAGAGACATACGAGGAACTGAACAGGAGACTGCCGAACGTAGGAGATTTCGTGACTACGGAGGATGGGCTGAAAGGTGAAGTGCACAGCGTGAACGTGCTGCGCCAGCTTGTCAAAGTCATAGTTGATGTGGATGATGAAAAAGAAATTCAGGAATATAAGGTAGAGCAGCTTCGCTTTAAGAGAAAGCATAACAAGAACCGCAAGATGGATGTGAGCGAGGCGGAGTTAAAAGAGTTAGAGAAATTAGAGAAGCAGGATTCAGCTAAGTCCAAGTTGGACGATAACTAGAGACAGTCAAGTCCGAATGTAAAAAGACCGGACAGCAAAAGGAATGAACTATGGAATCAGAAAATAATATTCCTTTAAAAGAGAGTGAGCGGATTGATGATTTAGAGCGCAACGGATATCGTATCATACAGGATACGAAGCGCTTTTGCTTCGGGATGGACGCGGTGCTTCTGTCCGGTTTTGCCAGAGTGAAAGAGGGCGCGTGCGTGTTGGATTTGGGAACCGGAACGGGGATCATTCCCATTCTTTTGGCGGCCAAGACAAGGGCGTGTCATCTGGCGGGATTAGAGATTCAGGAAGACAGCGCGGATATGGCGAGGCGCAGCGTACGCCTGAACGGACTGGAAGATAAAATTGATATTGTGACAGGAGATATAAAAGAGGCAGGGGGTCTGTTCGACGCTGCTTCTTTTGATGTTATTACCTGCAATCCGCCTTATATGACCGGTAAACACGGATTGACGAACCCGAATGACGCAAAAGCGATTGCGCGCCATGAGATTCTCTGCACCTTGGAGGATGTTATTGCACAGACAGCGAAACTGCTTAAGCCGGGCGGTAATTTCTATATGGTGCACAGACCTTTCAGACTGGCTGAGATTATGGTTCTTCTACGCGAATATAAGTTGGAACCTAAAAGAATGCAGCTTGTATATCCTTATATCGACAAGGAACCGAATATGGTATTGATTGAGGCGAACAGGGGCGGCAGACCGCGGATGACGGTCGAAAAACCTTTGATTGTATACAGTAAGCCGGGAGTATATATGCCGGAGATTTATGATATATACGGGTACTAGATAACTCGCATTGAAAGTGTATAAGGAATGATGCGGGTAAAGACAGTCATTGTGGTATATAGAATGCTGCTTACTATAAGTAACGAAATATGTGATGTAAGAGGTACATATGACAATAAAAGTACAGGAGCATAAAAAATTCATATGTTTATTATTGACGGCGCTATTGATAGGCAGCCTATGCTGTGGGTGCGGCACTTCAAAAGAAGTTATGGCGGAGTCTGTGGCAGATATAGATGCGGATACGGACAGTCCAGAGGGACAGTCTGCTGATGACGATATCGTGCAGGACGAAGCGGGAAGCACGGCACAAGATGAAGCCGCAGTACAGCATGAAGCGGCAAACGTCATAAAAGAAGGTACAGAGAATGCAGTACAAGGTGATGCGGAGAGCAGCGTGCAGGGAGATGGGGGAAATTACGGTCAGAGCGTTTCCGGAAACGCCATGTCGGAGGATATCGAAGTGAATGCCCGCAGGGAACCCGTGAAGGTGAGGGGAATCTATGTCAGCGGGCCGGTGGCAGGTATCGACAGGATGGATACTCTCATTGAACTGGTAGACCAGACCGAATTAAACGCCATGGTCATTGACATCAAAAATGACGAAGGCAGAGTTACATATAAGATGCAGTCTGAACAGGTGCTGGAAATAGACGCGGGGGTCAGTTATATAAAAGATATCGAAGAACTGGTATCCAAGTGCAAGGAGAAAAATATTTATCTGATTGCCAGAATAGTCGCTTTCAGGGATCCATATCTTGCGGAGCAGAAGCCGGAGTGGGCTGTACATACTAAGGATGGGAACATTTTTCGCGACAAGAGCGGGCTGGCATGGGTCAATCCCTACAAACGGGAAATGTGGGATTATATGGCGGAAATTGCGCTGCAGGCGGCAGATGCGGGTTTTGATGAGATACAGTTTGACTATATCCGATTTTCAACGGACCTCAAGGAAGATGAGGTAGATTACGGGGAAGAATCAGAAAATATCGGCAAAATAGAGATTATTACGGAATTTACAAAGTATATGTATGAGAAACTAGTCCCGCAAGGAGTGTATGTTGCGGCAGATGTATTCGGCACAGTCATAGATAATGAGACCGATCAGGATATTGTGGGGCAGGACTATGTGCAGATGGCAGAATATTTGGATTATATTTGCCCGATGGTCTATCCTTCTCATTATTACAGCGGCTCATATGGAATCGCAATTCCCGATGCAGACCCTTACGCCACTATTTACGCGGCGGCATCCTCTTCCGTACAGCAACTGCAGGCGGTGCCGGAGGAAACCCGCGCGCAGGTAAGACCGTGGCTGCAGGGATTTACGGCGAGCTGGGTAGCCGGTCATATCAGCTACGGCAGGGAACAGATACGAGCTCAGATTAAGGGCGCATATGACGCCGGCTATGACGAGTGGATTGTGTGGAACGCGGCAGTTAAATATCAGCCGGAATGGTTTCTGACGGATAGTGAAGCGGAAGCCGAGCGGCAGCAGTGGGACACGGAACAGCAGCAGAAAAAAGCGGAAGAAGAGAGACGGCAGAAGGAAGCAGAGGAGCAGCGGGCAGGAGAAGGAGAACAAACTGCGGTGCAGGCGAATGAGCCGCAATCCGTGAAAACTGTCAGCGGAAACGAATAAAGGAAACGAGGAGAATTATGCCCGGGATGTTATATTTATGCGCAACCCCGATTGGGAACTTAGGAGATATGACGCAGCGCGTTATAGAGACGCTTCGCAGTGTAGATCTGATTGCGGCTGAAGATACGCGCAACAGCATTAAATTACTGAATCATTTTGAGATAAAGACTTCTATGACCAGCTACCATGAATATAATAAAGTAGAAAAAGCGGACTATCTTGTCGGGCTGATGCGGCAGGGAAAGAATGTGGCGCTTATTACAGATGCGGGCACACCTGCGATTTCCGACCCGGGTGAGGTTTTGGTTGCAAAATGTCATGAAGCAGGGATTACGGTAACATCTCTTCCGGGAGCGGCAGCGTGTATTACGGCATTGACTTTGTCAGGACTTGGCACGAGAAGATTTTGCTTCGAAGCTTTTCTGCCGGCAGATAAGAAAGAGAGAGCGGAGATACTGGAAGAACTGCGGGAAGAGTCACGGACGATCATTCTCTACGAAGCACCGCATCATTTGGTGAAGACTTTACAGGAACTGAATGAAGTTATGGGAAACAGACGGTTAACGCTATGCAGAGAACTGACTAAGAAATTCGAGACTGTGCTGCCGACTACAATTGAGGAAGCGCTCGGCACGTATGAAAGTGAAGAACCGCGCGGAGAGTATGTTCTTGTCTTGGAGGGTAAGAGCCTAGAACAGAAGAGACAGGAGCGTCAGGCTTCATGGGAGAGTATGAGCATAGAAGAGCATATGGAATATTACGAGAAGGAAGGGATGGACGAAAAAAGTGCAATGAAGCAGGTTGCCAAAGACCGCGGAGTGCCTAAAAGAGAGATTTATCAATATTTATTGTCAAAGTGAATTGACAAAATGTAGAAAACTCGTAAAATTAAGATTGACAAATACAAAGACAGATAATATACTTTGAATGTCAAACTATTTTATCTTATGGTGAAAAAAGGAGAGCGGAAAGATGTTAGAGAGAGTTATCGAGATTATTCAGGAGCAGTTAAATTTAGAGGGAGTCGAAATTACGGAAGAGTCCTCCTTCAAGGATGATTTGGGTGCGGACTCCTTAGACTTATTTGAGCTGGTTATGGCTTTTGAGGAAGAGTACGGCGTTGAAATTCCTTCTGAAGATTTAGAGCAGATTACAACAGTAGGCGCTGTTGTTGAGTATATGAAGAGCAAAGGCGTAGAGGCATAGAATGAAAACGAAAATCACAGAGCTTCTGGGAATTGAGTACCCGATCATCCAAGGCGGTATGGCATGGGTTGCCGAATATCATCTTGCAGCGGCTGTCTCTGAGGCAGGCGGTTTGGGAATTATCGGGGCAGGCGGAGCGCCGGCATCTTTTGTCAGAGAACAGATTCAGAAAACAAAAGAGATTACGAAGAAGCCTTTCGGCGTCAATGTTATGCTGATGAATCCGGAGGCGGATGAGATTGCCAAGGTGATTGTTGAAGAGGGCGTGCAGGTAGTGACTACCGGCGCCGGTAATCCGGGTAAATATCTGGCGGCGTGGAAGGAAGCAGGCATTAAGGTTATTCCCGTTGTTGCCAGTGTTGCACTTGCCAAGATGATGGAGCGCGCCGGGGTAGATGCAGTGATTGCCGAGGGAACGGAGTCAGGCGGACATATCGGTTCTGCGACTACGATGACGCTTGTACCACAGGTGGTCGATGCGGTGAAGATTCCTGTTATTGCGGCTGGCGGTATTGGAGACGGCAGAGGCTTCGCGGCGGCAATGATGCTGGGTGCGGAAGCCGTACAGATGGGAACGAGATTCGTTGTAGCGAAAGAGTCCATCGTGCATGAGAATTATAAGAAAAAAATTCTGACAGCGAAAGATATTGATTCGGAAGTGACAGGTATGACGCATGGTCATCCGGTCCGCCAAATCCGCAATCAAATGACAAGAGAATATCTGAAACTGGAGAAGGCGGGCGCGCCTTTTGAGGAATTGGAGCATTTGACGCTTGGCGCACTGCGTAAGGCAGTAGTGGAAGGCGATACCGTTAACGGTACATTGATGGCGGGTCAGATTGCAGGTATGATCAAGGAAGAGCAGACTTGTGCGGAGATGATTCAGGAAATCATGACGCAGGCAGAAGCTTTGTTGACAAAGAAATAAGACAATAAGAGCGCAAGCTCGATGGCTTGCGCTTTTCTTTTAGATAAATACTTTGAAATTCAAACTATTGTCAACAGACGAGCAAAAAGGATGAGAAAGGTGGAAAAATGGGTAAAATAGCATTTATGTTCCCGGGACAGGGAGCGCAGTATGTAGGCATGGGTAAAGATTTTTACGATCAGATTCCGGTAAGCAAGGAGATGTTTGAACTTGCAAGTAAGGCGAGCGGATTAGATGTACCGGCACTTTGCTTTGAGGAAAATGAACAGATTAATATTACGGAGTATACGCAGATTGCCATGTTGGCTGCCGAGGTGGCAATGCTAAAAGCAATAGAAGAGAAGGGATTAAAACCGGATGTTGCGGCGGGTCTAAGTCTGGGAGAGTACGGTGCACTGGCAGCAAGCGGTGTAATGAGTGCAGAGGATGTGTTTAAGATTGTGCGAAAACGAGGTATTTATATGCAGGAGGCAGTTCCGAACGGCGGCGCTATGGTGGCTGTGCTCGGATTGGATACGGCAGTAATTGAGAAAATATGCGAGGAAACGGAAGGCTGTGTGTCGATTGCCAACTATAATTGTCCCGGACAGATTGTAATTACCGGCGAGGAAGGTGCGGCGCAGGCAGCAGTGGAGAAACTGACGGCAGCGGGTGCCAAGAGATGTGTGCCGCTTAAAGTGAGCGGACCTTTTCATTCTTCATTACTCGTGGGAGCAGGAGAGAAACTGGCAAAAGAACTTGAAAATGTGGAAATTTGTGATATTCAGATTCTTTACATTGCAAATGTCACGGCGGACTATGTAAAAGATAAATCTGAGGTGAAGTCTCTTTTGGAGAAACAGGTGTCCTCATCCGTGAAATGGCAGCAGACAATAGAGCGCATGATTGCCGACGGCGTAGATACTTTCATAGAGATTGGACCCGGTAAGACACTATCCGGATTTATGCGCAAGATTAACAAGGACATGAAAGTTTATAATGTAGAGAAAGTGGAAGACTTGGATAAACTTAGTGAGCTGATGTAATATTGTGAATTGATTTGTTGTTGAAACACATTTATCCATAAAATGGTAAGCATAAATAGGAGGAGACTATGTTAACAGGAAAAGTGGCGTTAGTGACCGGCGCCGGACGGGGAATCGGACGGCAGATTGCGTTGACATTAGCCGAATATGGGGCAGACGTAATTGTAAATTACAACGGTTCCAAAGAAAAAGCGGAAGAAGTAGTTGCAAAGATTGAAGGGATGGGTCGAAAAGCAGTAGCAGTCCAGTGCAGTGTGGCGGATTATGAAGCGTGCGGCAAGATGATTACGGATATGCTGACTGAATTCGGACATATTGACATTTTAGTAAATAATGCAGGTATTACCAAGGATAATCTGGTGATCAAGATGACGGAGGAAGACTTTGACGCGGTCATTGATACGAATCTAAAAGGTACTTTTAATACGATGAAGCATATGTATCGTCCTTTTATAAAACAAAAAGTGGGAAGAATTATTAATCTATCATCTGTTACCGGCGTACTTGGCAATGCAGGGCAGGCGAATTATGCGGCATCCAAAGCGGGAGTGATTGGTTTGACGAAGTCGATGGCAAGGGAGCTGGCAAGCAGAAATATTACGGTCAATGCTGTGGCGCCCGGTTTTATAGATACGGATATGACACAGGCAATGACAGACAGTGCGAAGGAAGCAACACTGGCACAAATTCCGCTAAAGCGCGTAGGCACGCCCGAAGATATTGCGGAGACGGTGGCATTTCTTGCAAGTGATAAGGCGTCTTATATTACGGGACAGGTTATCTCGGTGGACGGCGGAATGGCGATGTGAGAATGATATGGCTTAAAGATGAATAAATAAACGGAGGCAGGTTATGAGCAGAAGAGTTGTAGTGACGGGAATGGGAGCGATTACGCCCATCGGATTGAGTGTAGACGAGTTTTGGGAAGGAATTAAAGAAGGTAAGATTGGTTTCGACCGGATTACCAGATTTGATACGACGGATTTCAAGTGTAAGCTTGCGGCGGAAGTTAAGGGCTTTGACGGTAAGAACTATATGGATTTCAAGGCAGCAAAGAGAATGGAGCTGTTCTCTCAGTATGCAGTGGCAGCGACGAAGGAAGCGATTGCGGATGCCGGACTTGATATGGAGAAGGAAGACCCCTACCGCGTGGGTGTTGCAGTAGGTTCCGGAACAGGTTCTTTGCAGGCTATGGAACGTTCCCACAGCAGATTAGTGGAGAAAGGACCTTCCAGAATTGAACCGTTATTTGTTCCGCTGACAATTTCCAATATGGCGGCAGGTAACGTGTCTATTCAGTTTGGATTAAAAGGCAAGAGTATTAATGTAGTGACGGCTTGTGCGACCGGAACCAATTCCATAGGAGAAGCCTTTCGGGCTATTCAGTATGGTGACGCGGAAGTGATGGTTGCAGGCGGTACGGAAGGAAGCGTTTGTCCTATCGGTATCGGAGGGTTTTCGGCTTTGACAGCGTTGTCCACCAGCGAGGATCCGACGAGATGCTCCATCCCTTTTGATAAGGAAAGAAGCGGTTTCGTTATGGGCGAAGGCGCGGCTGTCGTGGTATTGGAGGAATTGGAGCATGCAAAAGCGAGAGGCGCGAAGATTTACGCAGAAGTTGCCGGATATGGCTGTAGTTCCGATGCGTACCATATTACTTCCCCGGCGGAGGACGGAGCTGGCGCGGCAAAAGCGATGGAGTATGCAATTGCAGACGCGGGAATTGAGAAAGAGGACGTCACATATATCAATGCGCACGGAACCGCGACACATCACAATGACCTTTTCGAGACAAGGGCAATTAAGCTCCTGTTTGGAGAACATGCGAAAGATATTAAGATTAATTCTACCAAATCTATGGTAGGACATCTTCTGGGCGCAGCCGGGGCAGTTGAATTTGTGGCTTGTGTTAAGGAGCTGGAAGAAGGATATATTCACCGGACGGTAGGATATCAGGTTCCGGACGAAGAATGCGACCTAAATTACTGTCAAGAGGCGTATGAAGAAGACTTCGAGTATGCGTTGTCTAATTCCCTCGGTTTCGGTGGACACAATGCAAGTCTTCTGGTGAAGAGGTATCACGAATAAGAGGCGATTCAGGAAGCCGATCAGGAAGGCAGAATCGTCGAATGGAAATGTATAATGAGTAATGAATGAAGAAGGAGATACAGATATGTCGCTGATGACAGCAAAGGAAATCATGGAAATTATTCCTCACAGACAGCCTTTTATGCTGATTGATACGATTGAGGAATTAGAAGAGGGCAAAAGAGTAGTTGCAAAAAAGTGCGTTTCCTATAATGAACCGTTCTTTGCGGGACATTTTCCGCAGGAACCGGTGATGCCCGGTGTGTTGATTGTAGAAGCATTGGCTCAGACCGGTGCGGTAGCAATCTTAAGCCAGCCGGAATTTAAAGGGAAAACAGCATATTTTGCTGCAATCAACAATGCTAAATTCAAAGGAAAAGTTGTGCCCGGCGATGTGCTGACTTTGGAGACGGAGATTATTAAAATCAAAGGCCCCATTGGCGTAGGTGCAGCGAAGGCATACGTGGATGGCAGGCTGGTGACGCAGGCTGAGCTTACTTTTGCAATAGGGGAAGCATAGAAGGTGTAAATGAAGAACTGTAATATATACTGCGGTTAAGCGATGCGCTTGGCAGTGGTTAAAGTGTATGAGGAGAAACGGATGGCGATAATAAAACCTCTCGTAATAGGTGACTTGACAGCAAAAGTACCGCTCATTCAAGGCGGTATGGGCGTGGGTGTGAGCCTTTCGTCTCTGGCAGGCGCAGTGGCAGCCGAAGGTGGAATCGGTGTGATTTCCACGGCACAGATTGGCTACAGAGAACCGGATTTTGATAGCAATCCGATTGGGGCAAATCTGCGTGCTATTAAGACGGAAATTCAAAAGGCACGTCAGATTGCAAAAGGCGGTATTCTCGGTGCGAATATCATGGTTGCCACGAGAAAGTATGAAGAATATGTCAAGTCGGCTGTAGAGGCAGGTATTGATTTGATTATATCGGGCGCCGGATTACCGATGGATTTGCCAAAGCTAGTCGGTACGGCAAAGACAAAACTGGCACCTATCGTGTCCAGTGTCAAATCCGTACAGGTCATCATGCGCTACTGGTGGAAAAAGTACAGCAGACTGCCGGACGCAATAGTCATTGAAGGACCGTTGGCGGGAGGACATCTCGGATTTCATAAAGAGCAGCTTGAGGATGTCGATGGGCTCCATTATGACGATGAAGTCAAAGCAATTATAGATAAAGTGAATGAAACGGCATCAGAGCATGAGACAGAGATTCCGGTCATTATGGCTGGCGGTGTGTATACTCGTGAAGACATGGAGCATTATATGGAAATGGGAGCTTCGGGAGTACAAGTTGCGACTCGTTTCGTGACAACTTATGAGTGTGATGCGGATGACTCCTATAAACAGGCGTATATTGATGCTGCGAAAGAGGATATTGTTATTGTGCAGAGTCCGGTGGGAATGCCCGGAAGGGCTATTTTGAATCCTTTTATGAAAAGGGCAAAAGAAGGGCAGATTCCGCATGGCAAGTGTCACCTCTGCGTCAGCACCTGTGACCCAGCCAAGACACCATATTGTATCACAGAGGCACTGGTTAATGCAGTGAAAGGCAAGATTGACGATGCGCTTTTATTCTGCGGAGCAAATGCATATCGGGCAACGAAGCTGGAACATGTAAAAGATATTATGGATGAATTTCGTCCGTAGCGGCGGTCGAAGCTAAGACTTATATTATGGCATAGAAGAGCCATATCAGATTCTATATTTTCAGGGTGAGGAAAAAGATGGGAACAAGAATCATAGGAACGGGAAGCTGTCTGCCTAAGACAGTTGTGACAAATGACGATTTATCTAAAATTATGGATACTTCCGACGAGTGGATTAGCAGCCGTACGGGCATTAGAGAACGGCATTTGGTAAAGGAAGAGACAACGGCGGGGATGTCTACGGAAGCAGCAAAGCGCGCGATGGAAGATGCGGGTGTAACTGCGGAAGAGATTGATTTAATTGTTGTAGGGACATTGTCCGCCGACCATGTAACTCCGGCTTGTGCGTGTGAAGTGCAGGCGGCAATCGGGGCGGTAAATGCTGTCGCATTTGATATCAATGCCGCATGTTCCGGATTCATGTTTGCCTTAAATATTGCACACGCATATTTACAGACCGGAACTTATAAGACAGCGCTGATTCTTGGTGCGGAAACATTATCCAAGGTGATGGATTGGAACGACAGGAGTACGTGTGTCCTTTTCGGAGACGGAGCGGGTGCGGCAGTGGTGCGCAAGGACGATAGGGAAGGTGTGCTCGCCTTTGACCAAGGAAGCGATGGAGTTAAAGGAAATGTGCTTGCCTGTGCCAATCGTTCTAATAACAATCCCTTGGTAGAGACGTCCAAGGAACTGGAATATGTACATATGGATGGACAGGAAGTATACAAATTTGCGGTGACCGAGGTGCCGGCATCGCTCCACAGAACAATCGAGGCGGCGGGATTGACGGTAGAAGATATCGATTATTTCGCACTTCATCAAGCAAATATCAGAATCTTGCAGTCGGTTGCCAAGAGATTGAAGGTGTCTGAAGATAAGTTTCCAATCAGTTTGGACCATTGCGGAAATATTTCCGCAGCCAGTGTTCCGATTCTTTTGGATGAGATGAACCGCAAAGGGATGTTGAAACCGGGAATGAAGGTTGCAATGTCCGGCTTTGGCGGCGGACTGACATGGGCTTCGGCGGTGATTGAGTGGTAGGATAGGGTTATTTGCACAGCACAGTACTTTTGGTAATTGTCAACAAAATTAGGAGTCTGCTTTTGTCTATTACAGAAATTGACAAAGGCGGACTTAAATATTACAATGTGCTTAACCAGTTAAGCAAGAGAAGAAACGGGATATAAGTGGCGCTCCGCTCATTTAGGTTTGCGAGATAAAACACGCAATTGAGCGAAGCGGATTTTTTTACAAAAGTGCTTAACTGGTTAAGCAAGAGAGGTTGTATGATTAGAAATGGAGGGAAAATTATGAAGAGAAGAATTGGGTTAGCGATTGCAGCCACACTGCTAGGAACAGTAATTTTGTCCGGCTGTCAGAATACGGCAGCGGGAACAGATTCCGTGAATACCGCTTCAGAAGCGCAGCCGGATGTACAGGAGCCGGTGAGCGAGGCGGAGTCGCCGGAAGAACAGGTGTATAAGGTAACTTTTTATGATACGGACGGTACGACCGTATTGTCTGAGGAAGAGGTAAAGAGCGGAGATACGGTTACGGAGTACACGCCGGAGAAAGAAAACCAGATTTTTATGGGATGGTTTGCGACGCCGACGTTGGCGCATGAATTTGATTTTGCGCAGGCGATTACTCAGGATACGGATGTATTTGCTGGATTTATGGAGAATATAGAGGATACGAGAACGTTCGCGATTCTGGGTAGTGGTACGAGCCCATTACTTGCGGTCTCCAACTGGGGTAAGACGATTAACGATGAGCATTATATGACAAAGGTGGAAGGCGAGAATACCTATACGATTACGGTAGATTTGTGTGAGGGTGATGAATTTCAGTTTGCAATTGACACTTCATGGAACAACCAGCGGGGCGGTGGTTACATGGCGAATACAGATATAGATGGGACGGAATATTTCGCAGTAGCCGGAGGACTGTCTGAAAGCTCTCAGAAATCCAATATTAAATGCGTGAAACAGGGTAATTATACTTTTACGCTAAAGACTTATCCCGGTGCGGACGTGTATGACACGAAGAATAGTTATTATACTGAGGCTACGAAGGAGAATTATAACTCTAATCCATATGACACCATCGAGTGGACCTATAACGGAGAAATGTCTGCGGAAATGTCGGATGGCGAGGTGGCTTACTTTATTAAGGGTGCAATCGTTACGGGATGGGAAGATAAATACGATGCGCAGTACGGATTTGTGGAGAAGGACGGAGTACATACATTGACAATTGATTTGGAGGAAGGGGATGAATTTCTGCTGACCTCACTGATCACCGTGGATGGTAATTCTAATGTCGGCAACGAATATGTGCGTTACAGCAACATCAGCGACGAGACATCTCTGTCATACGTAGACGGTGCGGAGAATTATAACATGATTGCAAAGGAAGCCGGAACCTATACATTTAACTATAATCCGGCGACACAGGAACTGACGGTAGATTTTACGGAATAAGGTATGATATTTCTGTAGGGGCTTAAGGATATGAGCGGTTTAAGTGTGTTCCGGACACGAAGAACACACTTACCGCGGTGTTATACGAAGCACAGATGTGCGCAGTCGGGGACACGGTTCATGGCAAGCTCCATACAGACGAAGACTTGCTCCATTTTGGAATGCGTATCGCACGGCAGATACAGGGAGCCGGAGGGGAGCAGGGTTCGCATGGAAGACTGACTGTACACAATATTTCCGGAAGGAATATCCTGATTCCGGTCGATGAAAGATACAGTTTGGAAGGTATTGCGGATCAGAGTCCGCACTTCTGCATTGTTGGGCGTAAGGCAGCAGTAGACATAGTTGTCCGCACCGAAATGCGCGTCCGCCTGTTCTTTCTGTTTCCGGTAATCCGTACATATTTGAAAGAAAATCGGCAAAGGAGCATCGATCAGAATATCTATTGCAATCAGTGGAATCAGATTCTTGTCACCGAGTTCACAGAAGAAATCGGTGGTGGTGTCATAGCAGAGGATTGCATCAGTGTAATCGATTTGGCTTATGTCAGTCTCATCCTGCAAGAGCAGGTGATAACCGTGCCGTTTCAGGACAGCAGAAAGCGTTTCCGCCACATGGAGCTGCTCGGAACGTTTATACAGAGAGTCTTCATGAGAAAGGTAAAGCGCGGCGGTATAGGTCTTATTAGTTGCCAGTGACTTCGCGGAAGAGTTGGGTTTATAATCATAAAGATTTATGATCTGACGCACTTTCTTCTTTGTTTCCTCGCTGATTCTCTGATCATCACGGTTATTAATTACATAGGATACGGTAGCTACAGACACGCCGGCTTGTCTGGCGATGTCGCGAATGGTATATTTTTTGCTCATAGCTTATTTATATACTCAGTGTCATTTTTTGTCAATGTAATACTTAGATTAATCATAAAAGAGGATGGAAGTTAACATGAATGAACAGGGAATAATGCATGTGCCCGATTCTAAATATTGTTTCCCGCGGGGCGAGCACAGTCTGGCAATCAGACTAAGGCTGGACAGAAGGGATATCATTGAGAAGGTGGAAGTGATCTATGAATGTAAATACGAGATTCATGAGAAGCAGCAAAGTGTGTGTATGGAGCGGTGCTATGAGGATAAACTTTTTGCTTATTACGAAACGCAGCTTTTACTCTCGGATGTGCGGTTAGCTTATGTGTTTCGTATATGGGAAAACGGAAAAGGATATTATTTTTCAGAGGACGGGTTAAGTGAGACCTATGATTTTACGCTCGGGTATTTTAATTTTTTCCAGCTGCCCTATATTAATAAGGCGGATATTCATGAGGAGGTGGACTGGCTGCGGGAGGCTGTGTTCTATGAAATCTTTGTGGATCGGTTCTGCATCGGAAAGAAGGAGAAAGACAAGAGCTACATCAATATGGAGTGGGGCGGCAGACCGACACCCAAAAGCTTTGCGGGAGGCGATCTTCCGGGGATTACCATGCGGCTGGATTACATTAGGGAACTTGGGGCGAATGCCCTGTATCTTACGCCAATCTTCCGTGCCGTTTCGAATCACAAGTATGATATCTCCGATTATTATACGGTAGACGAGCATTTTGGCACCAATGAGGATTTCGGAAGATTAGTGGAGGAAGCGCACAGACAAGGTATGCGGGTCGTTCTGGATGCGGTGTTTAATCATTGCAGTGAGTTTTTGCCGCAGTTTCAGGATGTAATCAGACGTGGAAAGGAATCGCCGTATTTTGATTGGTTTATCATAGACGGTGATAAACCGGATCGGGATCATTTGAATTATGAGGTCTTCTCGTTTTGCGCTTACATGCCGAAATTTAACACGTCCAATAAAGAAGTACAGGATTTTTTGTTGGATATTGCGATTTCATGGATTAGAAAATATGATATAGACGGATGGAGGCTGGATGTTTCTGACGAGATTTCCCACGACTTCTGGAGGACCTTCAGAAAACGAGTCAAAGAGACTAAGAAAGACTGTGTGATTATCGGAGAGAACTGGCATGATGCCAATAGTTTTCTGCGGGGGGATCAGTATGACAGCATTATGAACTATGCATTTACCAAAGCATGTTTAGATTATTATGCTTTTGAAGATTTCGAAGCGCAGGAGTTTGCGTGGAAGCTTAATGAGCTGCTGATGCGCAATACAGGACAGGTCAATGCCATGATGATGAATCTGTTGGATTCCCACGATACGGACCGCTTTTATACCAGTGTGAACTGTAATAAGGACAAGGTGCTTTCGGCGATGGCGGTGATGTGTATGTTCACGGGTGCACCCTGCATCTATTACGGGACGGAAATACCACTGGAGGGTGGATATGATCCGGATAACAGGCGCTGCTTTGACTGGAACCGGGAAAACTGGGACGAGGATTTCATGAGACAGATCAAGCAGCTGCTGGTGCTTCGCAGACAGAAGACCGTGCAGAGGGGCGAGATTCGAATTACTTCCCGAGGAAAGCTGTTTTACTTAAGCAGATGGCTGGGAGAGGAAGAATTACTGCTTGTGGCAAATGAGTCAAATGAAGCAGAGGAGCTGAATCTGAAGGGCGAGATATTGGTGGCAAATCTTTTGCAGATGAGAGAGGAAGCGAGACAAGGTAAGATCTCCGGAAGCATGAAAAAAGACGGGTTTGCGATTATCAAGAGAAAGAAAGGCGGGTGCGGATTATGAAAAAGATTGGAAGTATAATGCTGGCGGGAATATTGATCGTCGGAATGCTGTCCGGATGCGGCGGGACGGGAACGGAGCAGAGCGCCCCGGAAACGGTGGACGGCGACGCAAAAGAAACAGGTGCGGATGCGGCAGAACTGAAAGGAATCTACAGCGGAGAACTGGAGAGAGGCGTGACCATCCGTGTTCTGGAGAACGATACGGCAATCTCTGAGGGATATTTTCAAGAGTTGATTGACGCATTTAATGAGAAGTATGCAGAGTACGAAATCGTGGCTGTGGATGCTAATATGGATCAGTATAGCAATCTGGCGGACGATGGTCCTTATGGGTATGGTCCGGATGTGCTCTATCAGGCAAATGACGTCTTGATGAAATATGTGGAAGGGAAACACATTTATCCGATTCCGGCACAAAGCATGTCGTGCTATGATAAGATTCCGCAGGCGGCATGGGATGCCTACAGAGCGGACGTGGACGGTACGGAATATATTATGGGAGTGCCTGTCAATATCCAGTCATCCATGCTTTTCTACAGGAAAGATATGCTTCCTGATAATTGGGAGACTGAGTGGGACAAGAATGGCAACCAGATTCCGGACATGGCGGAGAGCTGGAATGATATGTATCGGTATTCTAAGGAGATTGTTGACCGGGGCGAGGGTAAATTCGGTTATATGCGTTCCCTGTATGATGTCTACTTTTCATCCGGATTCCTCTTCTCCTATGGCGGGTATGTATTCGGAGATAATAATACGGATGCGACGGATATCGGATTTGCGGCAGGGGATGCGGCTGTAGGCGCCAATGTAATCCTGCAGCAGGCAGAATTGATGAATGAGGACTGTATCGACGATTCCGTTACGGTGAGCGCTTACAGTAAGCTGGCAGATGGCACTTATTTTGCCACTATGACAACGCCGGATGTCACATCATTGTTTTTGAGGGAACTGACCAATGTGTATGAGAAAGAAGGCTTAAGCGCGGAAGAGGCTGAGAAGAAAGCGGAAGAGAATCTGGTGGTCACGCAGGTGCCTAAATTACCAGCCAGCGGTGATCTGACAGAGGAGAATCCGGAATTGATTCCTTTAAAGACGATGGGCGGCGTCAACGGTTATGCAATCAGCGCTTATACGAAGGCGCCCAATGCATGTCTTGCTTTTGTGGAATTTGCCACGGACTATGAGATGGTCATGAAAAGACACGAGTACTTAGGTATTGTGCCGGCGCGCAGCGATGCGGCGCAGGCGGCAGGCGGTATTTCCGAGATTATATACCGCAATCTGGATCAAGGCGATATTGTGATTATGCCATCTATCAGAGAGATTGAGCAGGTATGGACACCGGCGCAGACCTTTTTTCAGGATTTGGCAAAGGATGCTTTTCGCACAACGGATAAAAAATATACGTCGATTGATTTGATCAAGGAAGGGCTGGAGTCGGTGGATCAACAAATCTATGATGCAATCCACACGCTTGCAAGTGGGCAGTAGTGTGGTCGGTAGTCTGACAAGGATGGATCTGAAGATGTGATATTTGCCACGGAGGACGTGGGTAAGAAATGAGGAATGGTATGAAAAGAGGCAATAGAAAAAATACAGTGCATGATGTGCTAAAAAGGGCGGGCAGAAATGTAAAGCTGAGTATGTGCGTAATGGGGCTGGGGCAGATGCTGTACGGTCAGATTGGCAAAGGACTGTGCTATTTTGCCGTGTTGGTGATGGCGGTTATCTACTTTGTACATCGTGGCTTCAAGGATTTGGCGGGGTTGTTTACGCTGGGAACGCAGGAGGCGGATACATGGCTTGGCATCGAAGGGGATAATTCCGTAGTCATGCTGCTGATGGGAATCCTGTCTGCCATCGCGGTACTTTTCTTGGCGTACTGCTATCTGTCCAATATCAAGGATGCTTATGAGACGCAGAAGCTCTGCGAAAGAGGCGGCCGACCAATGGGATTCCGGGAGGAGCTTAAACAGTTTCTGGACCGCAAATTTTATAAGACGGTTTTGCTACTACCGATTCTTGGGGTATGCGTTTTCAATATTTTGCCAATTGTCTTTATGATTCTGATCGCGTTTACCAATTACGGAGGCAGTACAGTTCCGCCCAAGCTGGTAGACTGGGTGGGGATTGATAATTTTGTGCAGGTGGCGACGCTGTCGCAATTCGCGCCGACTTTCATCAGAATTCTGGGCTGGAACCTGATGTGGGCGTTAATCTCCACGGCAGTCAATTATTTTGCGGGGCTTGGATTGGCGCTCCTTTTGAATAAAGACTGCGTTAAGGGTAAGGCGTTCTGGAGGGCATTTCCTATGCTCGCATATGCGGTGCCGGGATTTATCACGCTGCTCGGCTTTAAGTTCATGTTCTCTTATGGCGGACCGGTGAATCAGATTATTACAGGTATGGGGCACCATGCAGTGGGATTTCTGGATATTGATGCAAAGTGGATGGCAAGAATCATCGGATTTATAATCAATGCATGGATCAGCGTACCTTCCATTATGCTGTTGGCTACCGGCATTCTCTCTAATAGGGATGCCAGTCAGATGGAGTCGGCAAAAATTGACGGCGCCAGCGCGTTCCAACAGTTCCGTCACATTACGCTGCCGTTTGTGCTGTTTTCTACGACACCGGTTCTAATTTCACAGTTTATCGGGAACTTTAACAATTTCGGTATCTTTTTCTTCCTGAGGGGCGGGCTGTATATAGACGGTTATTTCCTTGCCAGTGATACCGACCTTCTGATCAACTGGCTGTATAACCTGTCAATCAATAATAATTACTATAATGTGGGCGCAACAATCAGTCTGGTCATTTTCATTATTACGTCATTGATTTCCCTGTTGATTTATACGAACAGCACATCCTACAGAGAGGAGGATACTTTCCGATGAAAAGAAAAACTGCGCGCATGATTGACACTGCGCTGACACATCTGATTTTGATTGCGGTCTGCTTTATATTTCTGTTTCCGTGCCTGTGGCTGATCCTTGCGTCCTTCAGCAAGTCAGGATCCATCTATTCCTTTAAGGGATTTTTTCCGCAGGAGTACAGTCTGGATACCTTCCGCAATCTGTTTACGGATACGGAAATGTACAACTATCCGCAGTGGTTTCGCAACACGCTTTTTATTGCCGTGATGAGCTGCCTGCTTGGGAGTTTTCTGGTCATCCTGACGGCATATACAATGTCCAGATTTCAGTTTGGCGGCAGAAAGATGATCATGAAGACGACATTGGTGCTGGGTATGTTTCCTTCTTTTATGGGGATGATTGCGGTCTATATTATTATGACACAATTTGGATTGATCAATAAAATGTGGGGATTGATTCTAATCTACAGCGCTAACGCGCCGATGGGGTATCTGACACAGAAGGGTTTCTTTGATACGATACCAATCTCCATAGATGAGGCGGCGAGGATTGACGGGGCAACGAATTTTCAAGTGTTTTATAAGATCAATCTGCCGTTGTCGCTGCCAATTATTGTGTATACGGCATTGACCAGTTTTGTTTTTCCGTGGAGTGATTTTATCCTGCCGAAGCTGCTGCTGAAAGAAAAGGATCTCTATACGGTAGCGGTGGGCTTGATGAATCTTGGAGAAACGGAATTTTCCCGTTTTGCAGCCGGATCGGTGTTCATTGCGGTGCCAATCGTTATTCTATACTTCTGTCTGATGAAATTCTTCGTCAACGGGATGACTTCCGGTGCAGTGAAAGGGTAGGCGGAAACAATAAAATAAGATTGCGCAAATTGCCAGAATAAGCACAGAGATAACAACATATGTTAATAACAAGAATTAGCAAGGATAGGAGCCGCTGTAAAAATATATTACATATATGAAGCAGCGGCTTTTTGTGTGGTTATGTTAAATTATATTTGGGCGTTTATGATATTGGCAGGGGTCATATACGGGGCAATTACCGGCAGGATGGAAGATATTACGAATGCAGCGCTGGATTCCGCCGGAGATGCAGTGTCTTTATGCATTACGATGATTGGCGTGATGGCACTGTGGGTTGGGCTTATGGAGATCGCACAAAAGTCCGGCTTGATTGCCAAGCTGACCAGAGGGATACAGCCTTTTATCAGTTTTCTTTTTCCGCGGATTCCCAAGGAACATCCTGCGCGAGAGTATATTTCTACGAATCTGATTGCCAATGTGCTGGGGCTTGGCTGGGCGTGTACGCCGGCGGGGCTTAAGGCGATGGAGGAGTTGGCACAGTTGGAGCGCGAAAGAGGAAATCCGGCGTATGTGTCTGCGGATGGGACTGCTAAAGGCGGTGTGGAAACTGTGGGCGGGAAGAAAGGGAAACGGGAGCGAATTGCCAGTAATGAGATGTGTACGTTTTTGATATTGAATATTTCTTCCCTGCAACTGATTCCCGTGAATATGATTGCTTACAGACAGCAGTACGGAAGCGTAAATCCGGCGGGAATCATTGCGCCGGCGATTGTGGCGACGTTTGTGAGTACGGCAGTGGCGGTGGTGTATTGTAAGGTGAGGGATAGGAAACGGAGAGTTTGAGTGGCTCTCCGTTTTATTAATTAGTTATAATCCAATGTTTTATCGGATACATATAAGAAAATATGAGAGAAAATCGAAGTATACAATATATGAAATCGAAATATTATCGGATTATATATTGCAATTGACATATAATAAGCACAAACGTATAATAATATAAAATATTGGAAAGGACTAATTGTATGAATTACCAAAAAATAATTGATGACTTTATAACAGAATATCCGGATTATAAAAGTGATGTAATGAATTTTACCGAATATTTGGAAATACATTGGGGAAATTCTTTGTCGGGAGAACCACTCCGTATTCTACTTAAGGGTATAGATGTTGAATTTATATTACAGAGCCTGATTTATAATGTGGAAGATATACAGCGATATAAGAGCAAGACAAAGGCTAAACGGTATTCCACCGTGGTAGGATTGTTTTTTAACTACATCCGAAAGACTACAGATATTGCAAATCCTGAATTATATGATGCAATTTCTTTCAACCGCCTGAGGGAAAATTCATATATGAAACGAATGATGGCATATATTGAGAAATGTGATTTACTGGCGGGCATAGTTGAGCAGGAGCCTTTGACATTTATGCAAGCCGAAGAGCTTTTGGCATGGTCCAATGAACAGCTTGAAGATACGGAATGGGGAGGGGCTACGGATCTTAAGAAAGCAATGGCGGCTATCGGAATAAAAATGATGATGCTTTATGGGATCACATATCGTGAATTGAGAAAAATCAAATGGGAGAATTTTGATGAATATTATGGTTTTATTATAGTAAATGGCTTTGAACTTCGTTTGCCGCCCAAATTGTCAAGACAGTTACAGCAGGTGCAGAAATTTGTTTTTCAGAATAAAGTAAAGAGCAATGATGACTTGCTTTTCATAGATGGGAATGGAGAACCATGGGGAGAGATAACATCTTCTTCTGGGATTCCTGACTATTTAGGGACTTTAATAGAGATGACAAGTGTAACAAGTATTGTCAAGTATGGAATTGGACAACTTCTCAAGGCAGGTTTAAGTGATTCTGTTATAAAAAAAATAACGGGTGCAAGTGATAAGCTGATTCAAGGGTGCCTTTTGACGGAGGATGATGAACTCAAAAAGATTATAAATAATAAAATTGTAATGGCAGAGTTATATTATGAATTTTAAGAGAAAATAAAGTAAATGTTACAGGGAGAAATAATTTGTTTAAGAAAAACTAGATGAAAAATATCTAAAGAGGTAATTCTTTTCGCAGGGGCTATGCCTCACCGCTAAAGAAAATACCTCTTCTATCCATAAATGATTATGTCTTTATTAATTGAAATTATACATGGAATTTAAAGGCGTGTCAATTAAAATTTGTACGCATAGGAAGTGAATAGGCATGGGAGGTACTGATGTTAAGTGGAAATAACAATGAAATGCTGATCAATAGTGGTGTAAGAGAAGAAGCGGTACCATTTTATCAAAGATGGCAGGAATTAATGAATAGAAAAACATTGGACATATATCAGTACAAAATTATGACGTCATTAACTGCTATGAAGGAAATGGCAGAGGTAATAAAAAAGACGCAATCAGGACTGTTCACAACAGATGCTAACATAAAGGCGTGCCGGGAAGAACTTTTATTTATTTCAAATCAGGATAAAGTATTAATGAAATACAACAAAGCGATTCTCAATAGGCTTCAAAATGCTCTAAGTGGAGAATCGGAAAAGGATGCTGTTCATTATAGAAATCGTATATTACATCGCTTGAATTATGTCATAAAAAGGATTGATGAAGATTATCTGCGGAATGCTTTGAATGAATTGAAACAGGCGATTATTGATAGAAATATGGAAGACATGGAGTTATATATTAATATAGTTGCTAGTCAATCAATATATAATGGATGGTCGGCACAGGCATTGAATGAATTGCTTCGCTATTTTACTATGGACGAAATGAAGATTAAAGAATTTGATGAACAATGGGATATATTTTGCAGACAGTTATTAAATAATAGAAAGTCAACATTTGATGTATTAATATATGTACCCTTTAAACCGCAACAAAGGGAAACACAAGATAGATTACCTGAAATATTACAGAGATCAGGTTTGGATATAAAATCATATCTGACTCTTATACAAATAT
>VSOA01000110.1 GCA_009774585.1 Lachnospiraceae bacterium | reverse complement strand
CTATCGGTCGGAGGATGACGGGAAGTCATTTGTACGGCTGAATACAGATAAACAGATGTATGGAGAGATTAACAGTGTGGAGGGCGACAGCAGGGTATACGGCAGATTATATCTTGCCACCGGAAGCAGGGGAGTGTTGTACGGAGAACCGGTGAAGAGTGAGGCAGAGTCAACAGAATAAGCTTCACAGAAATATTCGGTTGAACATAAAATCTCTAAAGACATACACAATATAACAATTTCTAACGGAGGCAAATCATGCATTTAGAACAGGATGGAAAGAAACTGCTTATTTTGGACGGGACATCACGCGTTATCATCGAACCGTGGGGCGTCAATTCTTTGCGGGTGCGTATGACCAGAGAGGTGCATATGGATGATAATAACTGGGCGCTCACGGAACCGGTCGAAGATACGGAGCCACAGATAAGCTTTGAGGAGATTGACGTGACAGACCCGTGGTACCGGTCGGAGGAATATGCGCAGTATCATCAGAAAGGGACGCAGGCTAAGCTTGTTAACGGCAAGATTACGGCGAAGGTTTCCCACGAGGGATGGATCAGCTTCTACAATCAGAAGGGAGAACTTCTGACGGAGGAATATTGGCGCAACCGGAACCGTATCAACAGATATTGCGTGCCGCTTCGTATTGATGCAAGAGAATTAAAACCGATACAAGGGAGTACGGACTATTCCCTGACAGCGCGGTTTGAGGCGTATGACGATGAGAAAATATTCGGTATGGGGCAGTATCAGGAGAAACATCTTAATAAAAAAGGCGCCATTCTGGAATTGGCGCACCGCAATTCGCAGGCGAGCGTACCTTTTATGATTTCCAGCAGAGGATACGGGTTTCTGTGGAATAATCCGGCAATCGGAACGGCAGTGTTCGGCGTCAACAAGACGGAGTGGTCTGCAATCAGTACGAAGAAGCTGGATTATTTTATCACAGCCGGAGACACACCGGCAGAAATAGAAGAGCAGTATTCTGCAGCGGCGGGAAGAACGCCGATGATGCCGGAATACGGTATGGGGTACTGGCAGTGTAAGCTGCGTTACCGCAATCAGGAGGAACTTCTTGCCGTGGCAAGGGAGCATAAGAAGAGAGGGCTTCCTATGGACGCCATCGTAGTGGATTTCTTCCATTGGACAAGGCAGGGTGATTTCAAATTCGAGCCGAGAGACTGGCCGGATCCAGAGGCAATGGTGCGTGAACTTGGGGAGATGGGTATCGAAACGGTGGTATCGGTATGGCCTACTATCGACGAGCGCAGCGAGAATTTCGGCGCGATGGCGGAGAACGGATATCTTGTGAGCGCGGACAGAGGTAATTCCAACCATATGACATGGATGGGCAATACGATTTTCTATGATGCGACACATCCCGGGGCGCAGAAATATGTGTGGGAGCGCTGCAGGGAGAACTATTATAAGAAGGGAATCCGCTGCTTCTGGCTGGACGAGGCGGAGCCGGAGTACGGTCCGTACGATTTCGATAATTACCGTTATTATGAGGGCACGGCACTGCAGTGCTCCAACCGTTATCCGGTGGGCTATGCGAAAGGGTTCTACGACGGACTCAGGGCTGAAGGCGAGACGGATATTATGAGTCTTGTGCGATGCGCTTGGGCAGGCAGTCAGAAATATGGCGTGCTTACTTGGTCGGGAGATATTCACTCTTCTTTCCGCTCCATGCGTGAGCAGCTACAGGCGGGATTAAGTATGAGTATTGCGGGCATTCCGTGGTGGACGTCCGATATCGGCGGTTTCTTGGGTGGTGATATCAGCGACGAACATTTTAAAGAACTGCTGGTTCGATGGTTTGCATGGGGAGCATTCTGTCCTGTATTCCGTATGCATGGGGAGCGTTCTCCGTGGTATGAGAGAGAGCAGGAATACATTGACGGCGTGAGACAACTGACAAGCGGGCAGGATAATGAGGTGTGGAGTTTTGGTGAGGACAATTACCGGATACTGACCAGATATCTTTTTATCAGAGAGAGGCTTCGCCCGTATATCAGAGTCTGTATGGAAGAGGCGGCGAAGTCGGGCGCACCCGTGATGAGACCGTTATTTTACGACTTTCCGGAGGATAGGACATGCTGGGAGACAGAAGACGCATATATGTTCGGCCCCGATTTACTCGTGGCGCCGGTAATGGAAGAGGGAATGCGTGAGAGACAGATTTATCTGCCGTCCGGGTGTAAGTGGACGGACGCATATACGAAGAAAGAATATGCGGGCGGGCAGACGATAACGGTTCCGGCGCCGCTTGACATTATTCCGGTAATGATTAAAGAGGGAAAACAGTACGATATATATGAGTAAAAAAATACGTTTCATTTCTATTTTTAATCGCGCTACCATCAGACAGCAGTTGTATATTATTTATGCGGCTGTGATTGTAGTGCCTATGCTTCTGCTTGGTACTTTTCTGCTGCTCTACACGGGACGTATCATGGTGGACTACTATACGGATCTTTTGAAATCAGAGAATCATCGGGTGAGGAATCTGCTCTTTGAATTGACGACGGATACTTATAATGTTTCTAAGGACATTGTCTTTGATCTCGGGATTCGGAAGATACTGACGGAAAACTTCGACTCGACAAGAGACTATATGAAGGCCGTCGACCAGAATGCGCTGCTGGAGCAATGTGCAAGAAATTATACTGAGTTCAGTGCAGTTGAAATATATACGGATAATCCTACGATTTCGGATTATAAGCAATTTGTATGTCTGGATGAGGATGTCATGAATACGATATGGTATCAGGAAGCCATATCGGAACCCGGTATCCACTGGCGCGCAATTCCGTGGGAATACGGATATCACGATGAATATTGGAGTTTATGTCTGGTGCGGGCGATTCCGCTCATTAATTCTCCGTATCACGCAGTTCTGGTCATTCATCTGGATGAGAATGACTTACGTCTTCGTGTGGATAATGATGAATACCTATGTACGCTGTCGGTAGACAGAGGGCCGGTTTTCTACAGTTCCGACAGAAGCCGTTACGGCAAAGCGCAGCCAATGCCAGTGGATTTTGAGGAACCGTCTTTCCAATATACGGGAGCGACTGAAATGGATAACAAAAGATATTTGATTAACATTTCTACATTTTATATGTTCCAGTCTGATTCGAGGATATATGTGTGTACGCTTGATAGTCAAGGATATGCGAATATTCGGAGAATCTTGTATTTATGTGGGATTATTATTGCTCTCAATCTGGTAATTCCGGGTGTCATGATACATTTCTTCACGAAACATTTTGCCGGAAGAGTGAATGTGCTCAGAGAAGAGATGCACAAAGCCAGTAATCAGGACTATGAACTTATTTCCACATTCCAAGGGAATGACGAACTGTCAGAGGCATTTGATGATTTGCAGATCATGGTGCGGAATATCAAGGAGCAGGAGGCGAGAGCGTACGAGGCGCAGCTTAAAGAGCAGAAACTGCTGATCAGTCAGCAGGAAATGGAGTTTAAGATGCTTGCAAGCCAGATTAATCCGCATTTTCTTTATAACACGCTGGAAACGATCCGCATGAAAGCCTTGAAAGCAGGGGATAAAGAGGCGGCGACGGCGATCAAACTTCTGGGCAAATCAATGCGCTATGTCCTTGAGAATATGGGCACTGCCATGACGACCCTCGAGGAGGAACTGAACCATGTGGAGGAGTATATAGCGATACAGCACCTGCGTTTCGGCGACCGCATCCAGTACACCAAGGAGACAGAGCCGGGACTTGATTTGAAGGAGTATTATCTGCCGCCGCTTCTGCTTCAGCCGGTGGTGGAGAACGCCATTGTGCACGGGTTAGAGGAAAAGGATGAGGATGGCAGGATCGCTGTCTCTGTATATAGGAAAATATCTGAAGGCATGAATCTTCTTATCATCGACGTGGAGGATAACGGATGCGGCATGACGGAGGAAGTGCTCGGAAAACTGCGTACGGATATTGAAATAAGGGATATGAGCAGAAGTAAGAGTATCGGACTCTATAACATTAACCAGCGTATGAAGCTGCATTTCGGCGACGGATACCGCGTTCATATTTATTCTGAACCACAGATGGGGACGCGCGTCAGACTGATGTTTCCGATCGATCGGATGCAATTAGAGTAATAGAGCCAAGTGCAAAAAGTAAGGTAAAAAAAAGACTGTATTTTTTCCATAATTTTTTCGGTATTTTTATTGTTTTTATAATTTTATAATAAATGCATCATAGGATGAATCTTTCCTGCGATGCATTTTTCTTATGATGCTTTCTTGCCTAAGAAGGTATACGAAGAGAAGTGTTCCAAAGAATCATATGAAAGGATGAGCGAATATGAGTGTGAGAAAAGCTCCGAAAGAGAAAGTGATAAAACCGAAGTTCAGCATGCATTTAATGTGGAAACAGCGATATCTGCTACTGATGTCACTCCCTTTTGTTGTCTGGCTGATTGTTTTCAAGTACATTCCGTTGTGGGGATGGACAATGGCATTTCAGGACGTGCGTCCGAAGACTATGACGCTGCCTGTATGGCAGAGACCGTTTGCGGGATTTGATAATTTTATCAAGGCTTTTGAAGACCGTATGTTTATGCAGACCCTGATCAATACGGTCGGACTCAGTATTATTGGAATTGCTTTTGGAACGATTATGGCGATTCTGTTTGCGCTGATGCTGAATGAAATACGCTTTGTTAAATTTAAGAAAATAACACAGACGATTTCCTATCTGCCGCACTTTGTATCATGGGTGGTTATCGCAAGTATTGCGAAGATGGTATTGAATGACGGCGGTATGCTTGACACTGTACTAAATACAAAGCTTGGACTTATGAGTACGAATTCACCGCTGTTCTGGTTTACGGTTGTTTTGATCAATACATGGAAAGAGGTAGGCTGGGATGCAATTGTTTATCTCTCCGCTATGGCGGGAATCGATCAAGGATTATATGAGGCGGCTAAGGTGGATGGCGCCAATCGTTTACAGAGAATATGGCATATTACGCTGCCGGGTATCAAGCCGACGATTGTCGTACTGCTGATTATGAGCATTGGCGGAGCATTGAATGTAGGTATGGAGCGTCAGATGCTTCTCAGTAACGGTATTGTTCAGGATCATGCGATGGTACTTTCATGGTTTGCTTACGTCAGAGGTATTGGTAACAGTAACTATGGTTTAGGTACCGCAATCGGTATGTTCCAGTCGTTAGTCGGCATTGCACTTTTGTTTATTGCAAATAAGGTTGCAGGCTTACTCGGCGAGAGCAGGCTGATATAAGGAGGGAACGATCATGGCGAATGTAAAGAGTAACAGAATTAAGAGTCGTGATAATATTCTGGACTACATATTGCTGGTTGTCTTTATCTTTTTAATTATTATTACGATTTATCCGTTTTTGAACGTGCTCGCGATATCATTTAATGACCCGATTGATACGATGCGTAATATTAACTTTGTTATTCCGAGAAAATTTACATGGAGCAACTATATCTATGTATTTAAGGAGAATAATTTAGGTCAGGCATTTATACTTTCTGTATTAAGAACCGTGATTGGTGCGGGAGTCGGTGTGATTTGTACGGCAATGCTTGCCTATGTGCTCAGCAGAAAGGATTTCTATTTTAACAAATTATTTACCACATTGTTTGTTATTACGATGTATATCAGCGGCGGGTTGATTCCGGAATACCTGCTTCTTATGAGAACATTAAAGCTGGGTAACAACTTTTTGGTTTACATCATTCCGGGTTTGATCTGGGTTTACAATATGATACTGGTGCGCTCTTTCATCGAAGGTCTTCCGCTGGCGTTGCAGGAGGCGGCGAGAGTGGATGGCGCCAATGACTTTATTATCTGGGCGAAAATTGTATTGCCTCTTTGTAAACCGGTTCTGGCAACGGTAGCTCTGTTCTATGCAGTAGGACAGTGGAACTCCTTCATGGATACTTATCTGTATGCAAAGGAACTGCCGACCTTACAGTATGTATTGTATGAGATTATGGAGAAGGCGACGGTCAAGATTGATCCTCATGCTGCGGAGCAGTTGAGGAACGCCGTATCACCGCTGTCCGTGCGAATGGCAGTAACCATTGTGGCGACAGTGCCAATTATTATTGTATATCCGTTCCTGCAGAAATATTTTGTAGGTGGTATGACAGTCGGTGCAGTCAAAGATTAACGGTTACGAAGATTGAGCTAGCTTATGGATATCCGCAGGGATTGAAATTTGATTTAAATGGTATTTATATGCCGGAGCGGTATAAAGTGCCGGTATACAAATATAAAGATGCTTTATTGAGCAACAGAAGGGAGAAAAAGTATGAAAAACAAAAAAATTTGTGCATTGTTACTAGCAGTGACAATGGTAGCCGGTACACTTGCCGGTTGTGGAGGCGGCGGTAGTGATGCACCGGCGGCTGATACAAGCAGTACGACAACCGATGACGGCAGCAGCACGGCAGCAACTGATGACGGTGCAAGCAGCGATGCAGGCAGTGCAGCATCAGGCGAAGTGATTGAATTGACATTCTTCAATGCAGATGCAAATCAGGACGATCCTTGGACAGATCCTGTTGCAGAGGCAATTACGGCAGCAACAGGCGTTAAACTTAAGACAACACGTCCTGTCGGCGGTAATGATGAGAGTGAAGCGGTTGCACTGATGATCGCAGAGCAGAATTATCCGGATATTATCTTTGCAAAAGGTTCTGCAGGCAACATGATTGATGCAGGCGCGATGATTGATATGACAGATTTGATTGAGCAGTATGGTCCTAACATTAAGAAGCTTTATGGCGAAGAGTTCGAGAAATTAAAACAGTCCGCAGACGATCCGTCAATCTATCAGTTATCTGCGTATGTAGTAGGTGGTACGAAGTTTAAGGATTGCGGTAACATTCAGATTCAGTGGGACGCGCTGAAAGCGAAAGATTATCAGATTCCGCAGTCTCTTGAAGAACTGGAAGCTATGATTAAAGACTATATTGCCGAGAATCCTACGACGGAAGACGGTCTTGACAAGATTGGTATCACATTGTCTACTTCTGACTGGCATTGGCTGATTACACTTGGCAACCCTGCCGGATTTATCGCAGACGGCGCGCCGGATAACGGACAGTGGATTGTAACGGAAGATAACAAGGGTGTATACAAATTCCGTTCCGATAATGAGAGACAGTATTTCAAATGGTTATGCCGTATGTACAACGAAGGCATCCTTGATCCTGAATTTGCAACACAGACACATGAAGATTACATCGCTAAGATTGCGTCCGGTCGTGTCGTATGTCTGTTCGACAAGGATTGGGATTATCAGGATGGTGAGAAGGTATTAAAGGCAGATGGTAAATACAATCTTACTTACTGTGGTCTTCCCACTGGTATGACGCCGGATATAAAATGTCCGTCTCTTATGTATCAGGGTCTGACAACAGGTACCGGCGTTGGTATTACGACATCTTGTAAAGATCCTGTTGCAGCAATTAAGTTCATCGACTTCCTTTGCTCAGACGAGGGTCAGGTACTGAATAAATGGGGTATTGAAGGTGTAAACTACTTCATCGACGATGAAGGACATCGTTACAGAACAGAAGAAGAGATTAAATATGCGCAGGAAGATGCAGATTACTCCAAGAAGACAGGCGTTGGTTTCCACAACTATCCGTTCCCGTCTTATGGCGATGGTATCTTAGATCCTACAGGAAGCACATATACGACAGTAAGTAAAGATGCCGTTATCAATGAGTACAATGAAGAAGAGAAGGCAGCATGCGAGGCATGGGGCGTTGAACTTCTGGTAGATGTATTCCCGCAGCCTGATGAGTTTGAGACACCTGACTACTCTCCGCTTTGGGCATATGCAATGCCGCTTGAATTCACTGAAATCGTAGATAAGCTTGATGAGGTGGCTTGGTCTGCACTGATTAAATGTGTGACAGGTACAGAGGCTGAATTTGATGCAAACTATGATGCAATGATTGCTGAATTGGAAGCAACAGGTATGAGCGAAGCAGAAGAGATGATGACAAATATCATCGCAGAGAAGGTTGCAATCGTACAGTAATCAAATGCAGTAACAGTTAAGGATTATGTCAAACTGTAGCATAGTAATACAATGAAATAAACTGCCATATCGGTGATTCGGTATGGCAGTTTTTGACGATATGAATAAACAGTTATTGCATATACGCACAGATATTTATGACGTGGTGTCATTTTTTTGTGGGGGGGGGGTATTTTTCGGATGTTGATTCACTGTTCTTTTCTTTACGGAATTCCGCAGGACTGATACCCACATATTTCTTGAATTTTTTATGGAAATAATCCACATTTTTATAGCCTACCTGTTCGGCGACTTCATATACCTTTAAGTTATTTTCTAAAAGAAGCTGCTTTGAATGGTCAATGCGTTTGTGGTCAACGTAAGAGTTAAAACTTTCACCGACCGCTTTTGTGAATATTTTGCCAAGATAGGCGCTGTTGTAGCCAAAGAGCGGCGCAATGGTTTCCAGCTTGATATTATCGCGAAAATTGTGATCAATATAGTATAGAATATCATCCAGTATCGTATCGCGGGAAGGATTACCCATGGCGTCCATGATTGTTTCAAACTGATTCGAGAGAAAACCAATGATCTCATAAAGATAATTCCGGCTTCCGATGAATTCAATGACTGAAGAGTTGGTGGCAAAGGGCAGATCTAAGGAGGCGTAGTTTCTCTTGAGTTCGCCCTTAATCTGCAAGCATAAATCCGCAAGAAAAAGTCTGATGTCATAGATTTGATTCGACACATGTGAGAGAGCGTTTTCCAATTCAAATAGAGTATCAGCGGTCATCGAGCGGTTATATGTCTGAATGTAATTGACGAAACGCCCGCTGTAATCACGCAGAGTACTCTCGTCAAGCTTTATAATTTCGTGATGAGAAGGAGGGATATTTGTGTCCGGAGTAAAATCAGGAAGCGTGTCAAATCCCATTGTGTGTTGGCCTTGTGAACAGAAAAAACGCCGTTCAAGAAGAGCAGACGCATCTTCATAAGAAAGATGAATGTCTTCAATCGTAGAAACCGGTCTGCCGTAAGCTAAGAACATGGATTCCAACGGGCTTCCGGGTTGGAGCTTTCTTGCTTCGAAACGGTCCAGAAAGTCAATAAGGCGATTCAGACCAAGAGCACCCTTTAGCAGAACAACATCCCGCTCTTCTACTGCCAGATGTTCAAAAATACTGTTATCTTTGTTGGTCACTTTCAAAAGTTCCGCAAAAGTATAAGGCGCCGCAGCAGATTGTGTGTGAAAATCTTCACAGATTACAACCTGATAAGAATCTGCATTTAGCCGGAAATGAGCGCAATCCGCCTCTGACAGCGGAGCGGATAATCTGTTGATCATCAGTTCATATAATACAATGCGCTTCGCTTTATTTCGATATGCCGTAAAGTGAGAAGAACGCTGTTTTTCTTCAGACAGCATTTCTCTGATCCTTGTGACTGTCTGGGTGAGTTCGTCCTCGTCAATCGGTTTGGTGAGATAGAAACTGACGCCGCCTTTGATGGCTTCCTGCGCGTATTGGAAATCAGAGTAGCCGCTTAAGATGATACATTTACCTTGATAGCCGGATTTCCGTGCAAGACGGATGACTTCAGTTCCGCGCATTTTGGGCATTTTGACGTCCAACAAAACAAGACCGGGATTTAAGGCGAGAATCTGTGTGAGCGCATCCTCCCCGTTGGCGGCCTCTCCACACAGACGAAAACCTAAAGATTCCCAGTCAATAATGTATTTTAAACCTTCTCTGATTGAAGACTCATCGTCGGCAATAAATAAGGTTTCCATATTCTTACTCATATTCCCCTTGAACCTCCCTATTCATATCTCTGACAATAGGCTGTTAAAATATGTTAGGTACTACACTTGTCCATTAGAGTTATCGTAACATGAAAAGGAGGTTTGTGCAAGAAAGGCAGTTAAGCATAGCCGAAATGATGCAAAGTTATGTACCATTTCGGCTATACCATCATTCTACGATTACCTTAAATACAACAGGAAACTCGCTTTGTACATTCTGCGTTGTAATATGCAGTCCGGCATCGTCAATAGCATAAGCCGGGTGTTCCTCAAAGCCAAGGACGTTCACATCGCGGATGATACCGTGAAAGTTAGGTTTGTTGGCGTCTTTTGATTTGGAGAGCGCGCGGACGGTTAGTCTGCCGTTTTCGGGATATTTCAGGCAGGTAACGTAGATACAACCGTTTCCGGCGGTAAATCGGAAGTCCTCGTGCGTATATTCAGTGGCGGATGAATCGCTGAATTGTCCTTCCGTTTCCACCGTAGGCCCTTCGGCGGCATAACGCCATGGTTTCGAATTGTAGACGGCTTCACCGTTTACGGAGAGCCAGCTGCCGATATCATTCAGAATGGCAGCGTCTTCTTCGGCAAAAGTGCCGTCTGCCTTAGGACCGACATTGAGCAGAAGATTTCCGTTTTTGCTGACTACGTCGATAAGATAACAGATTAATTCGTAGCTGCTCTTATAGTCCAAAGAAGTAGTATAACACCAAGAATTTCGGGCGATGGCGGTGTCTGTCTGCCAGTGGTATGGCTTGGCAGATGCGAATTTCCCCCGCTCCACATCTACGATTCCGCTGCCGAAAGCCATTGCGTCATGTTTGTAACAGATAGCGGTCGGTGCGCCCCATTCTAAGCCGCGGTTATAGTAGTATGCCGCAATTTTGCGCAGATAGGGTTTGTATGCTTCATGCTGAATCCACCAGTCAAAATAGAGAATCTTAGGCTGATAGCGGTCGATGATTTCGCACGTACGACACAGCCAGTCTTCCAGAAACTCGCTGTTTGGATACG
>VSOA01000109.1 GCA_009774585.1 Lachnospiraceae bacterium | reverse complement strand
CTCCGTCAAGCAGTTCTCTTAAGTCAACTTCATAGAAATATGCCATCTCGATAACATCCAGATCCGGCATATTACTGCCTGTTTCCCATCGTGAAACCGTTCTGCCGGAAACGCCGAAATGCTCTGCCAATTGTTCCTGCGTAAGTCCCTTCTCGCCTCGAAGTTCTTTAAAAAAGGCTCCTGTCTTTTTTAGGTCCATTTCTCCGTTCCTCCTTCACCGATAGGATAGCTTAACACCGTCACAATGAACACGACACAAAGTGAGAAAATGTCGTATCCCTGCAGCCGGACACACTATGTCCTGCTTAATAAAAGTAGCATATGCGCGCTTCAAAGTCTACTCCATCACCATCACCGCATACCCTTTTTCTTTTATTCTGCAAAAACCTTCCTTAGAATGCTCCAGCCCCGGCTCTTCCACTCCTTTCTGTAAGAGAATTCTGCCGCCGGCAAAATACTTGCCCGCATCAACCGTACCTGTCCCCATATGAATGAGCACACGCACGCGTCTTGCACCCGCTCTCTCAAATACCAACAGATTCGTCTCTTTATCCGCCCGCAGTATTCTGTAATCATCATAAGCCCCAATCCATTCCCTGCGGATTCCTATGACTTTCTTCACGAACTCTGCCTCTGCTGTACAATGTTCTGCCCACGGCATTCCGCGCCGGTACTCCTCCTCCCGGACACCTGCAATTCTCTTCTCGTCCCCATAGAACACACTGGGCACGCCGGGCGCCATACACAGATATAGGAACGCTGCCTGCCACTTGTCATAATCTTCCCCGCACAGACTGTAGAAACGCGCCACATCATGGCTGTCCAGCAGATTCAGCTGTCCGCTGCTTACCTGCATCGGATAGCGCAGGAACATATCCGTCATATTCCATCCAAATCCTTCCGCAGTCGTCTGCTGCAGCGCAAAGAAATCCCTGCAATGCTTTCTGAAATCATAATTCATGACAGAATCAAACATGTCACCCTTAAGCCAGACTTCCGCGTTCTCCCATACTTCACCAATCAGAACTGCTTCCGGATTTGCCGCATGCACGGCGCTCCTGAATTTGCGCCAGAAGTTTTTATCCACCTCGTTAGCGACATCCAGCCGCCAGCCGTCTACATGAAATTTTTCAATCCAGTACCGTCCCACATTGGCAAAATATTCCTGCACTTGCGGATTGGCCGTATTTAATTTCGGCATTTTGCGTTCATAAGCAAAACACGCGTATTCCGGCTTTTCTTTTTCTGTATTTGGTCTTACTACCGGAAAAGAAAGTTCATAAAACCAATCTTTATATTCAGAGTCACACCCATTTCGCACCACATCCTCAAATTGAGGAAAATACCAGCTGCAATGGTTAAAGACGCCGTCTATGATAATGTGCATTCCTCTTTCGTGTACCGCCTCTGTCAGTTCCAGAAAGTCTTCGTCGGTTCCCATACAAGGATCTATATGGTAATAGTCTACAATATCATATTTATGATATTCGCCCGCACAAAAAACAGGGTTCAAATACAGACAATTAAATCCCAATCCGCAAATATAATCCAGATTCTCCGTAATGCCGCGAATCGTACCCCCTAAGCGGCTGCGGCTTACCATACCGTCTGCACTCTTAAGTGTTTGCCCTCTTTCCGCTAAATTTTCTTTCTCATCCGCAAAGCTGTCCGGAAAGATATTATAGACAACCGCATCAGTATACCATTCCGGCAGCTTCACCACCTCCGAGCGCAAAATATAGGGATACTGATAATATTCACTTCTGCCTTCTATTACAAATCCGTCTTCCGTAATAATGTCCGGCATTCTCTGGTGAAAAGAATCAGCGTAATAAAATATTTTTTCATTTCCTTTTTCCAACAGGAAATAATAGCAGAGGCGCCGCGGACAATCCGTCAGCATCACCTCATAGAAATCATACAGCTCATCTTCATATCGCTTTTTCATACTAATCGCTGTAAATCGGACCGGCGACGACACGCACGCCCTATCCCCATAAAAAAGCGTACAACAATCTAAGTCTCCTTTGCCCGCCCGCAGCCGGATGATAAAATTTTTCTCCGACCACGCAAAGGCATATTGAGACATCGGTATATGTAAAACCGCACTCTTATTCATTTTCTTATCCTCTTAATTTCTTAATCTGTCGTTGTGTAATATGTATATTCTCAGACATAACTTCATTTCTTATCCCTTAACACCGCCGGACGTCAAGCCCGACACCATATATTTCTGGAAGCAGAAGAAAATAATGAGAATCGGCAGCGACACCAATATTGCCGCCGCAGAAAATAACGGCCAGCTTCTGCTGTAGTCGTTTGCTTGTAACTGATACAGCCCTCCTGCCAGAGTATAACTCTCTTCCCTCAGCATAAATGTCGTTGCAAACAAATATTCATTCCAGACAAAAATCAACACCATTACGGCTGTCACAATAATTGCCGGACGCGCCAGAGGCAGAATAATCCTTGCAATCAGTTGAAAATTACTCGCACCGTCTATCTTTGACGCCTCTTCTATCTCAATCGGAATAGAATCAAAATATCCTTTCATATTCCATATACTGAAAATGCACATACTACCTGCATAGACAAAAATCAACCCTGCATGAGAATCCAACAGACCAAGCAGCCTGAACAGGCGAAAGATGGCAAACATTGACAGAATCTGTGGAAATGCATTCAGTAAAAGCAGTATCTGCATGGATGCAGTTTTCCCTGCAAACCGAAATCTCGAAAAAGCATAGGAAGCCAGCACACTTGTCCCCATCGCAATGACCATAGTCCCTACACTCAGCACGACAGAGTTCAAAAGCCATCTTAAAAAAGGCTCTTCCACAATAATCCTGCGGTAATTGTCCAAGGTAAACTTTTCCGGCAAGATAGAAAATCCCGTTTTAAGCGCACCGCCGCCACCGCTGACTGACAACAGAAAAACATATATAATCGGCACTAATCCAAGCAGACAGACGCATATATAGAAAAGATTTAAGAAGATTAAACGTATTTTATCTTTCACATGCCATGTCGCAGTCCTATTTACCATCATGATACCTCCTACACCTCTTTTGCCGCCCGGTTCGTCCACACGGAAAATACAATGATAATTACAAAAATTACAACGGATACCGCCGAAGACAGGCCGTAATTGTTGGAAACAAACGCGTTCTGATGCGCGTATGTGATGATCGTCTGCATTGTCGAACCGGATACCGCGCCCTTCTGCATTGTCAGAAGGTACACGATATCAAACTGTTTAAAGGTCGTAAACGTAGTCATAATAATCACTGGCGCCATTACCTTACGCAGAGAAGGAATCGTAATATACCAGTTCTTCTGCCATGCTCCTGCACCGTCTAAAATAGCGCTTTCGTACATACTGCGGTCTACGCTCTGCAATGCGCCGTCAAACATAACAATCATATACGGCAGCGACATCCACAAATTCAGAACCATACAAGATAAAAAAGCCGGAACATTCCTCGACAGAAAATCTATTTTTTCAAATCCAAGCGCCACCAAAACCTTATTAAGCAGACCGAATTCCGTATTGTACATCCCTACACGCCACGCAAGAATCGACACATATGCCGGCATGGCCCAAGGGAAGATGAGAAGCGTCTTATACACTCTTCTTGCGCGAAGTCCCTTGGCATTCAGCCCCACCGCAAGAATATATGCGATGCCCACGTCCAGCACCATATTTACCGCCGTCCAGAGGAGCGTTGTCCAGAGCGCTGCTATGAAACCGGAATCGATTTTGCCCAAGGCGCGTACATAATTGTCCGCCCCGACAAATGTGTAATCCTGCCAGTGATAAAGGTTCATATTTGTCAGCGAGATATAACCCGTATACAAAATGGGAAACAACACAATAATCCCAATCAAGATAAATGCCGGAAGATTGTACAGCCATGGCGTCAAATTTTTCTTAGTATGATTCATATTAATCCCCCATCTTGCTCAAACTGCGAATTTGGGCGCAAGCACAAATTTGCGTGTGAAAAATCTTCCGCATATGGATTTTTCACACTATTCTCTGATGTGCGCTTAGAAGTTCTTCTCACGCTACTACTGCATGTCCGCAATTGCCTGCAGCGCTTCTTCCTGATATTGATCCGCAGCCGCATCTATGTCTTCGCCGGATTTATTTACTGCTGCCAGCAAAGATTCCGCCGGTCCCCACATAACGCTCATTTCGGGTATGTTAGACATAGGCACTGCCTTCTGCGCGCTTTTCTCCATTGCCAGAATCATTTCGTTAGCCGCTACCTCAGCGTCTTCATATGCCCTACTGTTTGCCGGCGCACAGTTAAACTCTTTCGCCAACGTAATACCTGCTTCCGGCTCCGCCAAAACTTCCAGTACTCTTGTAATTGCGTCTTTCTTGCTTTCAGCAGCATACTTAAGTACACCCAGACACTGTACGCCGGAATAAGGTGTCATTACGTCTCCGTTTGGAAGTGTAAAGTCGCAGAGTGACTTGATTCCAAGGTCGATTCCTGCTTCTTTGATACCCGATACCAGCCATGGTCCGCCGATAATTGCCGCGGCATTTCCTTCATTAAATAACGCTGTTACCGTATTGTAATCCCCGTCCGCCTGCAGCGCGGCAAATTTCTTATTGTAGCTGATTGCATCCTTCGTTTCCTGAATATTCAGCCCGGGATTTCCGTCTTTATCAATAATATATCCCCCGAAACCATTGATAAAGGGCGCCACATTATAAGAGTTGGAATGTTGGTTCACCAACGCATAAGTGCCCGCATTTGCATCTGTATTTTCAACCATATAGTCATATAACTCCTCTGTTGTTGAAGGCACCTCTCCCTTCCACAACGATTTGTTGTACATAAACAAAAGCGTTTCATAATAGACAGGCATCAAGTACTGTTCTCCTTTATAGCTTGCCGCCTCTATTGTCATAGGTAACAAATCCGCCTCTTTATCCGCGCTGATCAAATTACCAACCGGCTCCAGAATGCCCATCTCGGCAAAGCCGCCTAAGGAGTCGTGTGCAAAAAGGTACATATCCGGTCCGTTCGCCGCATCCGTTCCATATAACCTGATCTGTCCGGTAACATCACTCTTCTTCTCAAAACGCAGGGTTATGTTCTCTTCCGCTAGTTTCTCATTTACTACGGCAGCCAAGGCATCCATCATCGCTTCATCATTATCGTGCCAAGCGGTGATTGTTACTGCTTCACCCGACGCTGATGCTCCGCCAGCTTGTTCTTCATCAGACGCTTCTTCTTGTTCCGGCTGCGTCGCTTCCAACGCCGTATCATCCGTCTCTGCCGTACCATCAGTCGCCGTTCCGGCGTTTCCTGCCGCATCCTGTCCACACCCTGTCAGCATTCCCACTGTCATGGCTCCCGCTATTAGCAGACTTAAACTTATCTTTATATTCTTTCTCATATCGTCCTCCGTTCCGAATCCCTGAACTTCTAAGAATTCATTTGTGAAATTAGTTTCCTAATTTTGGAATTTATTGCAAATGATGCGCATCACTTTGTTATGTATTTTATACCACTTATACTGTATTTTTTCTATGTAATTCCATGGCTTTCTATTGACTTTGTTAGGAATCCGCTATACTATTATCTTGAATTTAGGATATTTTCACAAGAGGAGGAGATTCTGAGATGTCCGTAACAATCCGTGATGTCGCAAAAGAAGCCGGCGTATCTACATCTACGGTGTCCAAAGTACTGAATAACTGGAGTTCCATCTCCCCCGAAACCTGTGCGCGCGTTCATGCGGCTATTGAGAAATTGCAATATACGCCTAACGCACGAGCCGTCAGTTTTGCCAGAGGCGCCACCAGAAATATTGTATTTTTATCCAGCCTGCAAAAAGAAGAAGCATATCACAATCCGCATATGTTTGACATTCTCTGCGGTATACAAAAAGAACTGTCCTCTCAGGGATATACCTTAATGCTCTCTGATATCCCTCGTGACAGTTCTCCGGAAACATTTCTTTCAAATTTAATTACCAGCCGTATTGCCGACGGCATCCTAATCCACGGTTCCGGCAACATTCCCGGAATGGCTAAAATACTGTTGGAAACACAATTTCCCCACATATATATCGGCAACCCGGGACGCAGAAGCCGCATTTGCTGGATTGATACCAACAACGGTCTTGCTGGAGAATTTGCCGCCAGCCATATGCTACAGTGCCATTATGAAAAGATCGCCTTTCTCGCCGAAAGTCACGACGACCATATTTCCATGCAGCGCTTAAACGGTTTTCTCGGCGTTATGTATGAATACGGTTACAGAGTCCCTGACGAATATATTCTTTATACAGATTCCACCAGAGAAGACGCTTACCGCAAATCAATGGAACTGATCGCATTGCCGGAACCTCCTTCGGCAATCATCTGCGAAAATAATACTTTGGCTCTTGGTTTATCCAAAGCTTTGCAGGACAGCCATATACGGGTGCCCGAGGAAATTGCTTTTCTCACCTTCGACAGCTATCCTTACTCCGCCTTGATTGAACCCTCACCTACAATTATTGACATTGACGTCTACGATTTAGGCGTACAAGCTGCTGTTATGCTGCTCAGAAAACTTGAAAACCCATCCCTGCTGGTGCAGACATATACGACTCTTCCTGTTCTGCGGCAGGGGAGTACTACGCGTATTATTTCGGACGGTAAGCAACAGCCGTAACCGTTCCGTCCTCGTTCAATATAAATACGTCGATCAACAAACTTGATAAACCATCTTCATTATAACTGTAGCTGCCAAAATTTATCCCGGGCTTGCCGTCCGGAAACAGCTCTTCCATAAAGCCCACGCCGTCTGTTCCTGCACCGGTCTCCAGCTCATAAGAATATCTCAGATAAGTGATGCCGTCGTTTGATTTCTCGACCTTACAAATCTGTCGTGTAGATTCAATCGGCTCTGCATACTCATCAAGATTCTCCGGCGTCAGTCTGTTTATAAACTCATCTACTTCTAAATCTGTCGCGCCCATTTCTATCGGTTCGTCCGGCGTACTCCAAGACTCCTGCAACTCTTTCAGATATGCCTCCGCCGCTGCCGGATCAGCCTTTGTAGTATCAACGGGAAGTCTGAACAGCGCGTTTACTCCTGCATAATTCTCATTACGGCTTATCTCACCGGTAGCCGCATCATAATTGTAAGCTGCCGAGTCATAAAAGCTGCCCGAATTTACCCCCACATAAATGCCCCTGTCCGCAAACATCTCAATATTATCCATTTCGAGCAGACGATACATGATGCCGTCTTTGACAAATTCGGTATAGTTTCCGCCCATACTCATAATGCTGTACTGATTTGGATCCAGCCCATGAACATAATGTGACACATAGAAAGGTGTATCTCCATAGTTATCCGCGCTCATATCAGGCATCTGTGCACCGTCCATGCGCTCAATTGCCACAATTGTATATATTCTATCATCATTTTCTATTTTGCCTGTATTGTCGTCCATTGGTATAAAATTACTTATATTCTTGCCTGCCACGCTTCCTAGCAGTGTAATACGAAAACCACCGCTCTCCTGCGTCTCATTAACCTGAATTGCATCATTACCCAAAAATGCTTCCTGCAACGCGCCGTCTTCCGTTTCCTCTGCCACTTGAGCAGGCGTTAAATATTTATACACCGCCAAAGCCGTCCCCGAACACAATATCAACATACATGCCGCCGCAATTGCTGCAGCCGGAATTCTTCTTCGAATCCTTTTTCTTTTACCAGCCATATCTCGTCTCTCCTTTACTTCCAGAAGAATCCGGTCATTTAACTTGGCACCCGGCTCATCCATGGGAGTCAATGCTGTTTTTAATAAGTTATCTATATCTTTTTTCATAGCAAATCCTCCAATTTTTCCTTCAGGATCTTCTTCGCCCTGTGTAATCTGGTCTTAACCGTACCCTCGGGAACCTGCATCACTGTTGCAATCTCCTGAAGCGGCAATTCTTCCATGTAATATAACAAAACCGGTATTCTGTATTTATCCGGCAGCTGTATGACTGCAGCTCTGACCATCCCTCTTACTTCTTTTGCCACCATGATCTCTTCTGTTTCCGCCTCGGTACAGACAATACTATCCGCCGTCTCATCAACAGATATATTAATGCCCGTAATCTTCTGTCTTACCGACTGCTTCCGCTTATGGTTTCGATACAGATTCAGCGCAACACTCATCATAAAGCTTTTTGCATTTGACCTGATTACTACTTTCTCACCCAGTTCATACATTTTCAGAAACGTATCCTGATATAAATCATCCGCCTCCTGACGGCTGTGCGTCACACAGCAGCAGAACGAATATAAATCCTTACCGTATGCGTAAATATAATTTTCCAGTTCTTCCTGTTTCATCGTAACCTCCGGTATTTCCGACAGCCCTCATGATGACGCCGGATAATGGATATCCATGGCGCGCATGCGCCAATTCCGGAATTTTCTTCCTTCATTGATATAGGGTAATAAGTAGGCGCAAAGTTTCATTCGGTTGATAAAAAAATCCTTTGACAAAATCGAGACCTTCCGACACCCCAATCCAATAAGTAAAAAAGTTCTTCCGACCATTACATCGAAAGAACTCTTCTCCGCCTATTGCATCATCCTAGTTTGCCAATCCCATCACTTCATCTACCGGAAGCGCAAGCACAATCCCATGTGCATCCGTTCCTAAACCACACACGCCCGTAATTGCCGCCATCGTCTCGTTTTTCTTATCCCTCGGAACAACAATCATAACGAAATCCTGCTCCTCCTGCATGGAAATACCGAAGTGATGACTGACTTGCTCGGAACTGCGTCTGCGTCCCTTCATGACCGTACCGCCCTTTGCTCCCGCATTTCTGGCCGCATCTACTACATCGTCGCTGTAACCGCTCGCCACAGAAACCCAGATTACCGTGTACTCCGATTTTTCTTTCATCTCTTCCTCATCTCCTTTCAACGCTTCCTTCATCTCATCCCGCGCCGCATCGTTTAGTATTTGCAAAACATGGCTCTGACATCCGCTCACTGGAACTGTAATCGCTATTCCGCCGCCCCTATGCCGAAAAGAAAGCTGTCTGTTCATCGTCTCGAATAACGGCTGCACCTGAGACTTAGGGAGCAGCGCCCCCGTCAAAAGCCTTGTCGTTCCCCGCAGTCCGAAAATATCCATCATCTCTGAAGGCGCCGTACCTTTCCCTCTGAATTGAAAGCACAGTGGCGCATTCATAGAGTCAAGAACTTCCTCCAGCTTTTTTTGATCTTCCTCCCGCGTAATCGCAATAACAAGCCGCGGTATTATCTGCAGATTCTTTTGATCTGTCATATCTAATCTTCCTCCAAATCGACAATCGTATCCTCAAAGTCAACCACCGCATCCTCCGTAAGCGCTTCTGCCGGTTGATGAACCGCTTTCGTCCTGCGTTCGTACACAAGCCCCATTACCTGTATTGCAATGAGCGGTGCCAGCGCGACTAACGCCACGATACCAAAGGCGTCTGTTACCACGTTACCGCCTAATGCCGTACATGCGCCCATCGCCAGCGGCAGTAAAAATGTAGATGTCATAGGTCCGCTGGCCACGCCACCGGAGTCAAACGCGATACCTACGAAAACCGGCGGTACCAGTCTGCTCAAAATAAGCGCCAGCGCATATCCCGGAATAATAATCCAATAAATACTGATACCCGTCAAAACACGCGTCATCGAAAGCGCAACCGCACACGCAACACCGATAGACATAGAGGCGTTCATCATCTTGTAGGATACCATTCCGCCCGTAATTTCTTCTACCTGCTCGTTTAACACCCTCACCGCCGGCTCTGCCTTTACAATATAATATCCTATTATAATCCCGACGGGAATCAAAAGCCATTTAAATATACTGTTTGCAAGTCCGCCGCCAAGCAGACTTCCCACAGGCGCAAATCCGATATTCACTCCGGTAAGAAACAGAATGAGTCCAATCACAGTATACCCAAATCCAACCGCCATTCTCTGTACCTGACGTTTACGGTAGCTTCGCGCAAAAATCTGAAATATAAGAAACACTCCGACCACAGGCAAAATACTGCGCAAAACTTCCCCTGCATAATCCGGCATTGATTTTGCAAACTCCTTCACCACATCCTGCGTGGTCACAAGATGGGGAATCACTACCGCCGTATACACGGCCTCTGTCGGATGGTAAAATATTCCTAATAAAAGTACCATAAGAATCGGGCCCACACTGCACAGTGCGATCAAACCGAAACTATCATTACTACCGTCCTTATCGCTTCGTGCCGCGGAAAGACCGACGCCCAACGCCATGATAAAAGGAACCGTCATCGGACCGGTTGTCACACCACCCGCATCAAAGGCAACCGCAATAAATTCTGACGGAGTGAAGAAAGAAAGTATAAACATAAATATGTATAACCCGGCCAGCAAAAGCGAGAGTCTCACCTTAAACAAAATACGGAGCAATGCGACCACCGTAAAAATTCCCACACCTGCCGCGACCGTCCAGATCAGCACCATATTAGGGACTGCCGCAACCTGATTCGCCAGCACCTGCAAGTCCGGCTCTGAAATAGTAATAATCGCCCCCATCAGGAAACAAATAAGCGCCATCATCCAGACGCTCTTAAACTTCACGAGTTTACCGCCCACACCCTGACCAAGCGGCGTCATAGCCATCTCTGCACCCAACTGGAAAAAACCCATTCCCACAATCAGAAGCACGGCGCCTGTTAAGAACAATACCAGCGTACTGATCTCCATTGGCACTAAAGTAATGCTCAAGATTAATACAATCATGGTAATCGGAAGAACACTTGAAAGGGATTCCCTGATTTTCTCCTTTAACTTTTCATTCATCTGGTCAATCATCCTCCCTTCCCCAAATAATAACTTCTCGGAATCTTCAGCCCTTACTTTATAAGGCTTTCAGACCCTTG
>VSOA01000108.1 GCA_009774585.1 Lachnospiraceae bacterium | reverse complement strand
GTCAAATATATCGGCGAGTATACCTTTACAGGCTGCGGAGAGTTGACAAAGGTGATACTTCCGCCGAAATTAAAGGAGATTCAGAAGGGGACGTTCCGCTGGTGCAGGAATCTGAAAGAAGTGGTGTTTCCGCAGGAATTGGACGTGGTCAGGCTGTCGGCATTTGAAGGATGTGAATCAATAACGAATATTGATCTGCCGGAAGGTGTGACGAGTATTGAGGAAGGGGCGTTTGCGGGCTGCAAGAGTCTGCAGAGTATTTATATACCGGACTCTGTGACAGAGATCGGCGGCGGAAAAGGAAACGGATTTCTTCAGACATTCGGAGAACCCGAAGAAAGGCAGACTGATTTTACAATCTTGTGCAACGCGGGTTCTTATGCGATGCGGTATGCCAGAACACAACAAATAAGATGCGCAAACGCACGATATTAAGGAGGAAATACTATGTCAGGACTGAAAAGACCGGGAGGAGAACTGGCGAGCAGACCTTTACATTTCTTTTGGATTGTGGATTGTTCCGGTTCCATGCACGGGGAGAAAATCGGTACGGTGAATCATGCGATTCAATCGACGATACCGGAGATGGTGTCGGCTGCGGAGAACAATCCGAATGCACAATTGATGGTTCGTACGTTAAAATTTTCCACAGGTGCATCGTGGGTGACGAGCAGCCCCGTAAATGTGGAAGATTTTGCATGGGATGATTTGGATGCAGAGGGTGTAACCGATTTAGGCAAGGCGTTTGAACTTCTGTCAGCACAACTTACGATTCCGCCGATGTCAGACAGAGCGTTACCGCCCGTATTAGTGTTGCTGTCAGACGGACAACCTACGGATGATTATAAGAAATCATTGGCGGAACTTAAGAAGCTTCCGTGGGGGAAAAAAGCCGTAAAGATAGCAATTTCCATCGGACAGGATGCAGACGACGGTGTCTTGGAAGAATTCACAGGCAATAAAGAACTGGTTTTGCAGGCAAACAACGCAGCGGCACTTACGAAGATGATTAAGTGGGCGTCTACCGCGGCCTCTCTCGTATCGGCGCCGGCGAGTATCTCAATGGATGAAGAGACAACGGCGGAAGGCGGCGCTAATCCCGTGATTGTAGATATGGGCGGAAGAATTCCCGACTTAGATGACATTCAGGAAGATGATGTTTGGTAGAAAGGACGTTGCATATGATACGAAGTGTATTCGGTGAATCTGTGCAGGGAGCATCTCACATAAGAAGCGGCAAAGAATGTCAGGATAGCCTGAAAAAGGTGGAAAAAGATGAAAATACGGTGATATTGGCGGTGGCGGACGGACATGGGAGCGATTCCTGTCCGTACAGTAAGACCGGTTCCTATGTGGCAGTGAATGTGTTTTGTAAAATTCTTGGCGATTATCTGGCGACTTATGAAGGACAGCCGGAACTGCTTCTGACGTTCCTGAACCGTGAAGGCGATACGAAAGTGGCGCAGGCGATAGATGCGGAATGGAAGCGCAGGATACTGAAGATTCACGCTAACTGCAAACGGGAAGTGGTTTTGGATGCCGATTTAAACAAGGACAAAGGAGCAATTTATAAAATGTATGGGAGCACGCTTCTTGGTCTTGTAATCACGAAAGATTTTCTGTTTGCCTTTCAGCTCGGTGACGGAGATATTGTCAAGGTATCGGAGGCAGGGGTGCAGAATGTGATTGAGGCGGAAAGAATCCTCGGTACGGAAACCTACTCGCTCAGCAAGGATCAGTCTTGGAAAAATGCAATTACTTTCGTCAAAAAAGAGGATGAAGTCGTGGGTCGGTCTGTTATGTATATGCTTTCTTCCGACGGACTGGCGAACAGCTTTAAGAATGATGATGAGTTCAAAAAAACATGTAATGATTATTATGCACTGCTTAACGAGCATGGTGCAAAAGCGGTATCCGATCACCTCAAAACATGGCTTGCGGAGACAAGCGAATTAGGATGCGGCGACGACATTACGGCGCTTTTTGTCTATTATAATCAGCAGGAGTCGAAGTGATTATTATAATCAGGCTTAGGTGTTGAACCGGAAGGGAAGGATTACCTTGATTGAAAAAATGGAAGCCCGGATTGCGCTGTGTAAGTGCAAAGAAGGCGGGAGAATCTACGGAGTACGTTTTGAGAAAGCGGGAGACAACTGGAAGTATACATGGGCTTTTCCGGTGAAAGAGGCGTCCGCGAAACGGGAAAACTATGATAAGACAAAAATTGTCGGCAATCTTGTAGTGGGGCAGGACTATCCGGGCTGCCCTTTTTGTAAGACGATGGATTTTGTTGTATGTAACTGCGGCAAATTGAGCTGCCATAATGGAGGAACTGCTCAATTTACATGTAACTGGTGCGGTCTCACCGGTATGCTGGGGCGCTATGACGGTTCCGGTTTCGGGTCAGCCGGAGATATATAAAAAATTGAGTTTCACTCAATTATGAATTAATGAAGGAAATTCTTATATGACAAGAAAGGATAAACGTATGGAGATAATCAAACTTGGAAAAACCGGGATAGAAACAAATAAAAATGCATTTGGCGCGTTGCCGATTCAGAGAATTTCCGATGACGAGGCAGTGCATCTTCTGAAGAAAGCATATGAGAACGGTATTACGTTCTTTGACACAGCGAGATGGTATACCGACAGCGAGCATAAAGTCGGACTTGCCTTTGAGGGAATGCGCGATAAAGTTTATATTGCGACGAAAACCGGAGCACAGAACGAGGAAGATTTCCATAAAGATTTGGAGACGAGTCTTTCCAATCTTAAGACGGACTACATAGATTTGTATCAGTTCCATAATCCGGCTTTCTGCCCAAAACCGGGAGATGAGAGCGGACTGTATGACGCAGCGCTTAAAGCGAAAGAAGAAGGGAAGATACGTCATATCGGCATTACAAACCATCGCCTTGCAGTGGCGCATGAGGCGATTGACAGCGGATTATATGAGACACTGCAGTTCCCGTTCTGTTATCTTGCGACTGAGAAAGATATAGAGTTAGTTGAGAAATGCAGGAAGAACGATATGGGATTTATCGCCATGAAAGCGCTGTCCGGCGGACTGATCAATAACTCAGCGGCAGCTTACGCATTCCTTGCGCAGTATGATAATGTGCTTCCCATATGGGGTGTGCAGAGAGAGGCGGAACTGGATGAGTTTATCTCTTATATTGATAATCCTCCGACAATGACGGAAGAACTTTCGGAAATCATCCGTCATGACAGAGAAGAACTTCTTGGAGATTTCTGTCGTGGCTGCGGCTATTGTATGCCATGCCCTGTCGGCATTGAAATTAATAATTGTGCGAGAATGTCTCTGCTTCTTCGACGTTCTCCGTCAGCCGGACACTTGAGCCCGGAAGGACAGGAGAAGATGATGAAGATTGAAAACTGCATCCACTGTAACAGGTGCAAGAGCAAGTGTCCTTACGGATTGGATACGCCGGCATTATTGCAGAAGAATCTGGAAGATTATAAGCGTGTGCTGGCAGGAGAAATTACGGTATAGGGAAACCGCTTGACGGGTGCATATGGAGGTCCTTTGTAATGAATAAGGCTTCTGTGTTATCCAACGATTCGATTAACGTCATCCCTTCATCAAGACCAAGAAAATAGCAGGTGGTGGACAGCGCGTCAGCATCGACGGAAGCGGACGCAATAATGGTCACACCTGCTATATCATTGTCTTCAGGATAACCGGTCTGTGTATTTAGCAAATGATGATATAGTGTGTTTCCTTCGTAGAAATACCGTTCATAGATACCGGAGGAGACAACGGACTTGTCTGTTACCTCGATAGCCGTGATCGTTTCGCCTTCGTCGGCAAAGGGTTTCTGAATGCCGATGCGGTAAGGGGTTTGATCGGGCTTGCTGCCGATGGTTACCAGATTGCCGCCCAGACTGATGCAGGCGTTTTCTACACCTTGTGATATCAGATATTCTTTTAAGCGGTCGGCGATATATCCTTTGGCGATAAAACCGAGATCTATGGAAGCGTAAGGGTCTGTGAGCGTTACAACATTGCCATCCAGTTTCACGGCATGATAATCAATATGGGATAAGGCTTCCTGTATGGCGTCGCCGTCCGGTACATGAGGATTTGTCCCGGAACCGAAGTTCCACAGTCTGCCAAGCGGCAAGACGGTGAGATCAACCCTGCCGCCGGAAAGATCCGAATAATATAGGGCTGTTTGAAGCAGACTGGCGGTATCGTCAGAGACAACGACGCCTCTGCCGCCGCTATGGTTGATATTCCATATATCAGAGCCTTCGATTGTAACACTGAAGAGATGCTCATAGTCGTCAATCATCGTAAAACATTCCTGTATATTTTTGATACAGGATTCACTGTCACCGTCGGTATTGTACAGCGTAATCTGAACGACCGTGTCCAGATAGAATCCGACCTGTGAGACTGGCTCGGCGGTATGGGTGCAGCCCGTTAATAATATCATGGGTAACACGGCGGACAGCAGAATGGATAATATAATAGAATTTTTGCGCGGGATATAACAATCATGTTTCAGTTTCTGATTCATGGCAGGGTAAACCTCTGGTAAATACTCCTATTTTTTCTTCCAGTATATCCGTAACGGCGGAATATTTCAATGGAGCAGTTCAATATGGTGGAAATATAATGGAAGAACCATACAAGTTGTCAAAACACTGATATCATGATAACATAAATAAGATATCTGCAAGAAAAGGAAGGATGCGATTATGAAATTACCGGGAGAAGAAGAATCCGGAAGAGGAGGACTGCCCGTTTTCTATATGGTTATTGCTGTGGCAGCATTTATGCTGGTTTTATTACTTATGATCATGAAAAGCAATAATGACAAGAAAAGAGGGAGCGACTATATCAAAGAAATACAGCAGCAGAGAGAGGAAACAGCAATGCTGGAGGCAGAGGCGGAAGAGATGCCGGAGCCGGAGCAGAAACTGCGGGCTGAAGATTTGGACTTTTGGGACATGTATCCGGTGGAAGAGGAGGAGAACGGTGAGGAATCGTCCTCATCCCCTTCGTCGGCTATAACGGAGAAGCCGATTCAGTCTACATTTGCCGAGCGGGCGGAGAAGGAACGGCAAGAACAAGAGCAAAAAGAACAGCAGGAAGCGCAAAACGATCCGGCCACAGACGGTAAGCACACGCTCGTCACGAATCCGGACGGTACGGACGAATGGGTATTGATCAGTCCTTATCTGCCTAAGAGTAATCTTGACTTTACGAAAATGGAAGAGAAAGCCGGTCTTAAGCGGTACATGGAAAACGGTAAGAAAATATCCTATATAGGAGCCGATATTTCGAAGCAGACCGGAAATGTTAATTTTGCAAGTCTCAAAGCGGCAGGCGTAGATTATGTGATGATTCGTCTGGGCGGCAGGGGATACAGCACAGGGCAGATCACTCTTGATGAGAATTTTAAACAGAATATTGAAGGTGCGATTGCAGAGGGCTTAGATATCGGTGTTTATTTCTATTCTCAGGCCATCAGTCAGGATGAGGCAAACGAAGAAGCGAATTTTGTCGTCCAGAATCTGGAACCGTATAGGGCGCATATCAAATATCCGGTGGCATTTGACATGGAATTTGTGGCAAATGATGAGTCTAGGATAGACGGACTGAGCAGAGAGGACCGCACGAAGATAGCAACCTCGTTTCTGGAAGGAGTGAAGGTGGCAGGATATGTGCCGATGGTATATGGGGATAAAGAATGGCTGATCAAAGAGATTGATCTGGCGAAGCTGCAGGACTATGACGTATGGCTTGCACAGGAGGCTGATATGCCGGATTATCCTTACCGATATGCTATGTGGCAGTACTCTACGACGGGGGTGCTAAACGGTATTAAAGGAGATGCCAATCTGAATATCTGCTTTATCGGTTATTCACAGCGGTAGTGTCTGACTCCGGAAGATACTTTAATAGAAGCATATAGGTCGGCGTAAACGGCAGGTGACATTCCTTCCATATAATTGGGGGTATAAGTCTTGTTTACGCCGGCTTTTTTGAGAAGATCAACAGCTTTGTTATAAGCGATGGCAGCTTCTGTCTCCGTGTCATAGATTCCTACATGAATGTTCCCTTTGACATGAATCCTGACCTGATAACGCGTCTTGCCGTTGTCATCTATTGCATTAACACCGTTATATCGGTTAATGATTTCAATATTTTCATAACGCATATCTTGATTGTTCCCGTTTATAAATCGATAATCTTTTCCCTCAACGGCATAGTTCTTAATCCCGTAGCGGCTCATAATATTGACCTGCATTCCGTAATCTGCTACGAAATAGTGACCGCCTCTTCTGGAAATCTTGCGGGATGAATAATAGAACGAGTCTTCCGTGTCGAATATAAAAAAGTCAGAAGGTGAGAAATAATAATAGAAAAATTTGGGACGTATATAGATTGGGGTAGCAAAATAAATGCCGTTATCCCGGAAATTGAGCAGACTGACCCATTTGGAGAAAGGGAGAACGGAATCGTTCTGATAACTATTCAGTGAAACAGAAGCGTCAGACAAAAGTAAACCGGCGAGCAGATAAGCTTCGTGCGCGCAAGCGGCATTGTCGAAACTTCCGAGACTGATGTGCTTATTGCGATAAGTTAATGAAGCACGGTAATAGATACTGTCGTCTTTGTGTTTTGCCATATATACGCCGGGAAATCGCTGTTTCATAGTCTTTCCTCCTTTGATATGATTGTACCATTTTTGAGAAAAAAAACAAATTCAGAAATATTTTTCCTTTGTTCTGTATAGAATATTAACATGTATTAAATAATTTTGTAACAATTTTGCTTTGGAATGGAGGAAAAATGTACAAGAAATATATAACGGTGTTTCTCATGGCCAGCATGGTGATCGCATCATCGTGGGTATGTGCCAGAGAACTGAAAATTAATCGGATTGCGGCTAAGCCTGCTTTTCAGATGGAATATTTGGATGCAAGCATGACAGAAGACAAGCATAGCTTTATAGAAATGATATCCAGCGTATCTTCCGGTCAAAGAATAGTGGATTATGAAGTACTGGAAAAGACGATGCGGTATCAACTGTCGGACAAGGATTATGAAGCGCTTACGCGCATTGTGGAGGCAGAAGCAGGAGGGGAAGATCAGGATGGGAAGCTATTGGTAGCAAATGTGGTGCTAAACCGTATGAACAGCGAGAAGTTCCCGGATACGGTATGGGAAGTCGTGATGCAGAGGGAGCAGGGAATCGCACAGTTTTCTCCGACAGTGGACGGAAGATATCAGAGTGTCAAGGTTAGCGAAGATACCAAAGCGGCAGTGGAACGTGCACTGTACGGTGAAGATATATCGCAGGGGGCGTTGTATTTCTGTGCGAGAGAGAAGGCGGACTCAGAGAAATTAGAATGGTTTGACAGAAAATTGACGAGATTGTTTGCTTATGGCAGTCATGAATTCTTCCAGTAGTTTCTTCCAGTAGTGTAAACTCGTGTTGCGTGATAAAAGATTGTGTGTTACAATGTGCGGTGAATAAAAAAGGTTGAAAGGCATGGTCAGATAAAATGGAAGTATTATACAGCAGTACGAGAAACGATGGGGCTAAGGTCACGGCTTCGCAGGCTATTTTGAAGGGGCTGGCTGATGACGGCGGGCTGTTTGTACCGGATCATATTCCGGCGCTTGAATGTTCTATGAGAGAACTGACGGGCAAATCTTATCAGGAGATTGCATATGAAGTGATGCGGCTCTTTTTAACGGACTTCACGCAGGACGAGCTTAAGAATTGTATTGACCGTGCATATGATTCTAAATTTGATACGCCGATTATTGCGCCGTTTGCAGAAGCTGAGGGTACATATTACTTAGAACTGTTTCACGGTGCAACCATAGCGTTTAAAGATATGGCACTGTCTATACTTCCGCATCTGATGATTACCGCCGCGAAGAAGAATCAGGCACAAAATGAGATTGTAATCCTGACGGCCACGTCAGGTGATACCGGTAAAGCGGCGCTTGCGGGTTTTGCAGGTGTGGAGGGAACCAAAATAATTGTTTTTTATCCGAAGGACGGCGTGAGCCCTATTCAGGAAAAGCAGATGGTGACGCAGAAGGGTAATAATACCTTTGTGGTAGGTATACGAGGTAATTTTGACGATGCACAGACAGGAGTAAAGAAGCTGTTTAATGATCAGGAACTCGTGAAAAAGATGGCGGATGCAGGACTTCAGTTTTCTTCTGCTAATTCGATCAATATCGGGCGTCTTGTGCCGCAGGTAGTTTATTATGTATACGCATATGTGAAATTATTGGAAGAAGGTAAAATAAGCGATGGCGAGAAAATCAACGTTGTAGTGCCGACAGGTAATTTCGGGAACATCCTCGCCGCATTTTATGCTAAGAATATGGGTGTGCCGATTGGCAAGTTGGTTTGCGCATCTAATGAAAATAAAGTTTTGTATGATTTCTTTGTGACTGGTACATATGATCGTAACAGACAATTTATGTTGACAAGTTCTCCATCTATGGATATTCTCATTTCCAGTAACTTGGAACGTCTGATTTACCGTATTGCCGGTAATGACGCCAAGGTAAATGCCGAACTGATGAAATCGTTGTCTACGAACGGCAGTTATGAGATTACGCAGCAGATGAAAGAACAGCTTGCGGATTTCTACGGGAACTATGCCGATGAGAGAGAAACGGCGCAGCGTATTAAAGAGATGTATGAGAATACGGGATATATATTGGATACTCATACGGCGGTGGCAAGTGCTGTATATAGGAAATATGTGCAGGAGACAGGAGACGGCTCGGCGACGGTGATTGCTTCCACTGCAAGCCCATTTAAGTTTACAAGAAATGTTATGAAAGCGATTGATGAAAAATATAGTGCCATGTCTGATTTTGAATTGGTGGACGAACTTTCCAAAATCGGAAACGTGGCAGTACCGAATGCAATCGAGGAAATAAGAACAGCACCGATTCTCCATGACACCGTGTGTGACAAAAGCGAGATGAAGGCAGTGGTAGAGAGTTTCTTGGGAATCGGTTCATAATTATGAAACATATTCTGATAGTTGATGATGTGTCCACCAATCTCAAGTGTGTAGGCTTAATCTTATACAATAAATACAAAGTGACGACAGTAAAATCAGGAAAAGAAGCATTGGATTGCTTGAATACTGCAATGATAGACTTAGTCCTTTTAGACATTCGTATGAACGAAATGGATGGGTATGAGGTGATGAAACGCATGAAAAGTAATCCTAAGACCGCCGGGATTCCGATTATTCTTCTGACTGCTGATACCGATCAGGAGAGTGAGAAACGAGGGATGGAACTGGGAGCAGCTGATTATATCAGAAAACCGGTTGAACCGCAGATACTTCTTGACAGAATAGAGGCAATCTGGGATATGGAGGAGTAAGCTAAATGGGAATGGGAGGAATGATAGATTTTCTGTTTCTTTTAAGTGGAATTTACCTGATTTATACAGCTATCGTGGCAAAGAAGCGCGGGGCGATTGCTGCAAATGTTATGTTGAGCAAGAACGTGAACGTAAACGATATTAAGGACCGAGTCGGATATATAGAGTACATGTATAAGAAAATCCTGCTTGCCGGATTGATGATCTGTGCAGCGTCGGTCATACATCTTGCGAACGATTACTACATCCGTTCACAGATGCTTACTTGGGTGGGGATAGCGCTTATTTTTGCGGCGCTTGCCATATATACGGTTGCTTTTTCGCGCGGACAGAAGAAGTATATATCTCATCGCAGCGGACAAAGCGGGCATAACAAACAAAAATAAAGAGAGAATAATTTAAAAGAGATGCTTGTCAGGCATCTCTTTTGTCTATTTGAATATAATCTCTTTCGGTACAGATGGTCTTGTAAGCCGGTCTGATGATTTTACCGTTGTTGGCAAGCTCTTCCATGCGGTGTGCGCTCCAACCTACGATTCTGGCAATGGCAAATATCGGGGTGTAGAGTTCCATCGGCAGGTTTAGCATATTGTAAACAAAGCCGGAATAAAAGTCGACATTGACATTAACACCTTTATAAATGGGACGTTCCTTGGAGATTGTCTCCGGGGCAAGACGTTCTACTAATGAATAGAGCGCGAACTCATCATGCAGTCCTTTTTCTTCAGAAAGTTTTTCTACAAAGGATTTGAAAATAACGGCTCTTGGGTCGGATTTGGAATATACGGCATGACCTACACCGTAAATCAGACCCGCATGATCAAAAGCATCCTTGTGCAGCAGACGGGTCAGATAATCAGCGACCTGACCTTCGTTGCTCCAGTCCTTTACTTCCCGCTTCATCTCTTCAAACATCTGAACAACTTTGATGTTGGCGCCGCCGTGACGGGGACCTTTCAGAGAGCCGATGGCAGCCGCGATGACAGAGTAGGTATCTGTCAGTGAGGAAGTGACAACGTGGGTCGTAAAACTGGAGTTGTTACCGCCGCCGTGTTCCATATGTAAGATGAGAGCGATATCCAGTATCTTTGCTTCCAAAGGCGTGTATTTACTGTCCGGGCGCAGAATATGAAGAATGTTCTCCGCATTAGACAGCTCCGGGCGAGGCTGATGGATATAGAGACTTTCTCCGTTATGGTAATGACTGTATGCCTGATAGCCGTAGATGGACAGCATAGGGAACAAAGCAATCAGCTGTAAACATTGGCGAAGAACATTGGGCAGGGAAGTGTCGTCGGCTCTGTCATCATAAGAGTAGAGGGTCAGAACACTTCTTGCAAGCGTATTCATCATATCGTTGCTGGGCGCCTTCATAATGATATCGCGCACAAAGCTGGTAGGAAGGGAACGGTAACCGGATAACAGACGGGAAAATTCTTCGAGTTCCTGTTTGTCCGGAAGCTTGTCAAAAAGAAGAAGATAAGTGACTTCTTCGAAACCGAAACGGTTATCGCACGCAAATCACTCCACAAAATATTTAACA
>VSOA01000107.1 GCA_009774585.1 Lachnospiraceae bacterium | reverse complement strand
ATGTTATACTACCTTCGTGCGTTATGCGCAATAATAATGTTCTAATTATTTATAATTATGATAAATGGAGGGCTGAAAAATGAGTACTACTTCTCAAGCGAGTCAAAGAATTAACGCTTTGCTCGATGAAAACAGTTTCGTTGAGATCGGTGCACTCGTAACGGCGAGAGCGACGGATTTCAATCTGAAACAGGCAGAAACTCCGTCAGACGGCGTTGTGACCGGCTATGGGGTGATTGACGGTAATCTTGTGTATGTGTATAGCCAAGACGCAGCTGTTTTGAACGGAACGGTCGGCGAAATGCATGCTAAGAAAATTGCAAACCTCTATGATCTGGCGTTGAAAACAGGGGCACCTGTAATCGGACTGATTGATTCTGCCGGACTTAGACTTCAGGAGGCGACGGATGCATTAAACGGTTTTGGCGAGATTTATATGAAGCAGACGCTTGCTTCGGGCGTAATTCCTCAGATTACGGCTGTATTCGGAAGCTGCGGAGGCGGACTTGCCTTGATTCCTGCGATGACGGACTTTGCTTTTATGGAAGAGAAAAAAGCAAAATTATTTGTAAACGCACCCAATGCGTTAGACGGCAATGAAATTTCCAAGTGTGATACTTCTGCTGCGGCATTCCAGAGTGAGGAGACCGGAATGGTAGATGCGGTGGGAGACGAGGCTTCTATCATGGCACAGATCAGACAGCTTGTTTCTATGCTGCCTGCCAACAATGCTGAGATTGCAGTTGACGATTGTACGGATGACTTAAACAGAGCATGTGCACAGATTGAAAACTGTGTAGGTGACACATCCATCGCGCTTTCCCAGATTGCGGATGACGGTGTGTTCGTGGAAGTAAAACAGAACTATGCAAAAGATATGGTTGCCGGTTTTATCAGATTAAACGGTGCAACCATCGGTGCGGTTGCTAACCGTACGGAAGTGTATAATGCTGACGGTGAAGTGACTGATAAATTTGATGCGGCACTGTCTGTAAGAGGAGCGGAGAAAGCGGCAGAATTCATCAATTTCTGTGATGCTTTTGATATTCCGGTTCTCTCCTTGACCAATGTCAAAGGATTTGCTGCATCCAAGTGTTCCGAGCAGAGAATTGCGAAGGCTGTAGGGAAACTTACATATGCTTTTGCAAATGCGACGGTTCCGAAGGTGAACGTGATTATTGGTAAGGCATACGGAAGCGCTTATGTGGCAATGAACTCTAAAGCAATCGGTGCAGATATTACAATTGCTTGGCCTGATGCCGAGATTGGTATGATGGACGCAAAGCTTGCGGCTAAGATTATATGCGACGGACAGGGTTCCGATGCGATTGATGCATGTGCAAAAGAGTATGCGGCACTTCAAAATAATGTGACAAGTGCGGCAAAGAGAGGATATGTAGACCAGATTGTTGAGCCTGCCCACACGAGAAAGTATGTTATTGGAGCATTTGAAATGCTGGCTACTAAGAGCGAAGGCCGTCCGGATAGAAAACACGGTACAGTTTAGAAAGGATGATGCTTAATATGAAAAAATTATTCGCAATATTAGGTATGATTACCTGTATGTTCGGCTTGTGTGCATGTGGTCAGGAGGAGACTAAGACATTGTCGGCTCTGGAGCAGAGCCTGCTCCAAATGGGCGAGGGAACCGTAATCGATATGAACACAATCGTAGCACAAGGCGAAGTGGAGCAGTATGCGGGAAATCCTGCGGTTTACGCCGGACTTACTGGATGGCAGGAGGCCTTGGAGGAGGATATAGGTAGTCTGAAGGGAACTGATGGCGGTACGGTTGAACTCAATGAAGAAGAGATGGTTGCGACCATTAATGTAAATGTTCTCGGTACAGATCATAATGCGACTATGGAGATTGTTTTTGACTATAGCAGTAGTATGGGAAGCTATCAAAGCATTACGACGAATGTGATATATTCCACGGGCGAGATCATGCTGAAAGCGGCTATGAATACGCTGATTGGTATGGGAACCGTATTTGTTGTGCTGATTTTGATCAGCCTGATTATTTCCAGTTTCACTTTGATTTCTAAGATTGAAGAGAAGAAGAAAAAGAAGGCATCAGCAAAAGCAGTGAGCAATGATGTGAAAACCGACCCTGTTGTGACACAGATTGCTAAGAAAGAGGAGCTTTCGGACGATACGGAACTTGTGGCGGTGATTGCAGCGGCAATCGCGGCATATGAGGGTTCCGGTTCCACAGACGGATTTGTTGTTCGGTCTATCAGAAAATCTAATAAGAGTAAATGGCAGAATGCCTAATAGTCATAGGAGGATATTAAAATGAAAAATTATACAATTACCGTAAACGGAAGCGTATATGATGTAGTAGTGGAAGAAGGGGCAACAAGCGGCGCGCCTGTTGCAGCGGCTCCGGCAGCGCCTAAGGCTGCACCGAAAGCGGCTCCGGCACCTGCAGCAGCACCCAAGGCTAGCGGCGCAGGCAGCGTTAAGATTGAAGCAGGTGCAGCAGGTAAAGTATTTAAGATTGAAGCAAACGTAGGTCAGGCAGTGAAGAAGGGCGACGCTGTCGTAATCGTTGAAGCCATGAAGATGGAAATTCCTGTAGTTGCTCCCGAAGACGGTACGGTAGCAAGCATTGATGTAGCTGTAGGCGATGCTGTAGAGGCAGGCGCGTTACTCGCAACGTTGAACTAGTAAGCTGCATCTGAAATTAAAACTACAGGAGGTTAATAAAATGTATATAGTTGAGACGCTTAACAATCTGATACATCAGACCGCTTTCTTTAATCTGGAAGTCGGCAATTATATCATGATTGTTGTAGCACTTGTATTTCTATATCTGGCGATTGCCAAAGGCTTTGAACCGTTATTGCTGGTTCCGATTGCATTTGGCATGCTGCTTGTTAATATCTATCCGGATATTATGGCTCCGTACGGAGAAGGCGGCGCCGGCGGCGGTCTGTTATACTATTTCTATAAACTGGATGAATGGGCAATCCTGCCGTCCTTGATTTTCATGGGCGTCGGCGCTATGACAGACTTTGGTCCGCTTATTGCCAACCCGAAGAGTTTTCTTCTCGGTGCGGCAGCACAGTTTGGTATTTTTGCGGCGTATTTCGGAGCAATTTTCTTAGGGTTTAATGATAGAGCAGCGGCAGCGATTTCTATTATCGGCGGAGCTGACGGTCCGACGTCCATCTTCCTTGCAGGTAAGCTCGGACAGACGACTCTGATGGGACCCATCGCGGTGGCGGCATATTCTTACATGGCGCTCGTTCCGATTATCCAGCCGCCGATCATGAAACTCTTTACGACTGAGAAAGAAAGAAAGATTAAGATGGGACAGCTTCGTCCTGTCAGCAAATTAGAGAAGATTCTGTTCCCTATTGTAGTAACGGTAGTCGTTTCACTGATTCTTCCTACAACGGCGCCTCTCGTAGGTATGTTGATGTTAGGTAATCTGTTCAGAGAATCAGGCGTGGTAAGACAGTTGACGGATACGGCGTCCAATGCGCTGATGTATATCGTAGTTATCATCCTTGGTACTTCCGTAGGTGCGACGACGAGCGCGGAAGCATTCCTTAACTGGGATACGATTAAAATCGTTATCTTAGGTCTGATTGCATTTGCATTCGGAACGGCGGCAGGCGTATTGTTCGGCAAACTGATGTGCGTTGTGACAAAGGGCAAGGTAAACCCGTTGATCGGTTCCGCAGGTGTGTCTGCCGTGCCTATGGCAGCGAGAGTATCACAGAAGGTTGGTGCGGAAGCTGATCCGACTAATTTCCTGTTAATGCATGCTATGGGACCTAACGTAGCGGGCGTTATCGGAACTGCTGTGGCAGCCGGTACATTTATGGCAGTATTCGGCGTATTTTAAGAAGTGGATTTGTTTGCGAGATTAAAAGAAAGGAATGAAAATATAATGGCAGAACAGATTAAAAAGCCGGTTGGAATCATGGAAACCGTTCTTCGTGACGCACATCAGTCTCTGATTGCGACAAGAATGCCTACCGAAAAGATGCTTCCAATCGTAGATACAATGGATAAAGTCGGCTATCATGCCGTAGAGTGCTGGGGCGGCGCAACCTTCGATGCTTCCCTTCGTTTTCTGAAGGAGGATCCGTGGGAGAGACTGAGAAAGTTAAGAGATGGCTTTAAGAATACTAAGCTTCAGATGTTATTCAGAGGTCAGAATATTTTAGGCTACAGACCTTACGCGGATGACGTGGTGTATGCGTTTGTTGAGAAATCCATCGCAAACGGCATTGATGTTATCAGAATTTTTGACTGTCTGAACGATATCCGAAACCTTCAGGCGGCGGTAGACGCAACCAACAAGATTAAGAAGCAGGAGGGCAGAGGAGAGTCACAGATCGCGCTTTCCTATACCCTTGGAGACGCTTATACATTAGAGTATTGGGCAGATATGGCGAAGAAAATCGAGGAGATGGGTGCTGACTCCATCTGTATCAAGGATATGGCGGGTCTGCTCGTTCCTTACCGTGCAGAGGAGCTCGTGAGGACCTTAAAGGAGAGCACAAAGCTTCCAATCCAACTGCATACACATTATACATCCGGCGTTGCGTCCATGACGTATTTGAAAGCTGTGGAGGCCGGTGTTGATGTGATTGACTGCGCGATTTCTCCTTTTGCTCTGGGCACTTCCCAGCCTGCTACAGAGGTTATGGTGGAGACATTCAAGGGCACGCCTTATGATACCGGCTATGATCAGGAGATTCTTGCACAGATTGCGGATTACTTCCGTCCTTATCGTGAGGAATGTATCGAATCTGGTCTGATGAGCACCAAAGTGCTTGGTGTCAACATCAATACACTGCGCTATCAGGTTCCCGGTGGTATGCTGTCTAATATGGTGAGCCAGTTAAAGGAACAGAAGGCAGAGGATAAATATCAGGATGTGCTGGAGGAGATTCCGAGAGTCCGTAAGGATTGCGGCGAGCCGCCTCTGGTTACACCTTCCTCCCAGATTGTCGGCACGCAGGCGGTATTTAATGTGCTGATGGGCGAGAGATATAAGATGGCGACAGGAGAATTCAAGGATCTGCTTCGTGGCAATTACGGACAGACGGTTAAACCCATGAGTCAGGAAGTGATTGACAAGGTTATTCCCGGTGAGAAACGTTCTACCGCACGTTCCGCAGAGGCGACCGGTCATGTGGAACCGGAGCTTGCAGGTTTGGAAGCAGAGATGAAAGAGTGGAAACAGCAGGACGAGGATGTATTGTCTTATGCATTGTTCCCGCAGGTTGCTACCGATTTCTTCAAGTATCGTCAGGCACAGCAGGAGAAAGTGGATATGAGTGTTGCCGATACAAAGAATGCGGCATATCCGGTTTAACAGAATTGACAGCAGATAAGAATTTGAGGGATGGATTGCAAAATCCGTCCCTTTTTTCATATTAAAAAGCATCTGTTGTTGAAAACAAAAGAAAAGGATTGACGCGGGTTACATAATATATTATAATAACATATGTTACCAAAAGATGATAGTTTACTACACAAGAGAGGTTATATCTTATGGCTAGAAAAGAAACAATAACAAAGGATGAAATCTTAAATGCAGCATTTCAGATGACCAGAGAGGACGGCTTTTCACAAGTGAGCGCCAGAACTCTGGCAGCAAAAGCCGGATGCTCCACTCAGCCTATTTTCCGTGTATATAAGAATATGGAAGAACTGGGAGATGACTTATACGGTAAGGCGATAGCGTTTTTCCATGATTACTATGATAATTTCCCGAAGACAAGCGATACGCCTTTTGTGAATATGGGGCTTGCATACATTCGCTTTGCGCAGGAGGAACAGCAGCTATTTAAACTTTTGTTTATAGCGGAGAATCGTCACGGCAAAAGTTTATATGACTTGTTAAACGGCGATAAGGGATCGGTGGTCAAAGAAATCAATAATGCCAAATTCTATGGTTGTAAAGATCCGAGCGGCATGTTTATGAGAATGTGGATTTTTATACACGGATCGGCATGTATGTCTCTTACCGGCGATTATGATCTGCAGGAAGATGATACGGTGAAACTGTTGGAAGAGTCGTATAAAGCTTTTTTAAATGTATAGAAGCGGCAGTGCGGCAGAGAACGGGAAAGGCATGATTGCGGTAGAACATGATTATACAGAATCGGTATGACATTATTACAAGAATCAATGAGCATTACAGCAAAATGAGCAAAGGTCAGAAAGCTATTTCTGCATTTATCTATGACCATTATGATCAGGCGGTATTTATGACTGCAGCCAAATTGGGGGAAACAGTGGGCGTCAGCGAATCTACCGTTGTTCGTTATGCGATGTTCATCGGTTATAACGGATATCCGGAATTTCAGCGCGATTTGGAAGACTGGGTGCAGAACAAGATTAATTCTGTGCAGAAGATCGGAGCAAAATACGGAAAAAGCACGCAGTCTGAGATATTGGCATCAGTGCTGGAAGCGGATATAGAGAAACTGCAGGATACGATACATAGTCTCGATCCGGTTGCGTTTGAGACGGCCGTGGATATTATTCTGGAAGCTAAAAATGTCTATGTGATGGGGGTCAGAAGCTGTGAACCGCTGGCTGATTTTTTACATTTTTATCTGAATATGATTCGCGGGAATGTGATATTGTTAAAGACTACGAGTGTGTCAGAGACTTTTGAGCAGATGATACGTATTGATGAGCAGGACGCGATGATCGGTATCAGTTTTCCGAGATATTCCATGCGCACGTTAAAAGCGATGGAGTTTGCCAATGACAGAAACGCCAAGGTTATCACGATTACTGATTCCGTGCATTCACCCATGAACCTCTACTCATCCTGCAATCTGCTTGCCAGAAGCGACATGGTGTCAATCGTTGATTCACTGGTGGCGCCTCTGAGTGTTATCAATGCGCTTGTTGTAGCTATGTGCTTAAAGCGCCCGGAAGATGTAAAGAAAAATTTGAAAAATTTGGAAGAAGCTTGGAATAACTATCAAGTTTACCTGAATGACGAGATTAATTTTATCGATGAGGAACCGATGCTGAACTATTCGCTGCGCAAGAAAGACGAATGATGAATAACAGATATTGCGATATCTTTATGATAAATTATGATAAAGCAGAAAGTGATATGAACTTTCAGAACGGATAAGAAATGAGCAGTGTGATTGTGATAGGCGGCGGCGCAGCCGGAATGATGGCGGCGTACGCCGCCGCGGAATGCGGACATAAAGTAGTTTTACTGGAACAGAATGAAAAACTGGGAAAAAAACTGTACATTACAGGCAAGGGACGGTGTAACGTGACGAACGCCTGCGGTCAGGACAAGCTTTTTGAGAATATCGTGAGCAATCCCAAGTTTTTATACAGCGCATTTTACGATTTTGACAATAAACGGATGATGGAATTGTTGGAGAGGGCAGGATGTCCGTTAAAAATAGAACGTGGAGAACGGGTATTCCCGGTATCGGACCACTCTTCGGATGTGATAGCGGCGTTTGAGAGACTGCTCGGGCAAAAGGACGTTGCGGTGTATCTTAAGACGGCAGTCAGAGAAGTAACGGTGGAAGACGGTGTTGCAAAGGGCGTAATTCTTAATAGCGGAGAGCGGCTGCCCTGCGATGCAGTGGTACTTGCAACCGGGGGATTATCCTATCCGACCACGGGGGCGACAGGCGACGGATACCGCATGGCGAAGATGCTGGGGCATACCGTGAAAGAATGTGTGCCGGCGCTGGTGCCGATGGAGATTCAGGAACCTTGGTGCAGTGCTTTGCAGGGATTATCCCTTAAAAATGTTATGCTGACGATGTATTGCGGAACAAAGAAAATATGGCAGGGGTTCGGGGAGATGCTTTTTACCCATTTCGGAGTCAGCGGACCGCTGGTGCTGTCAGCCAGCAGTTATTATGCCAAATGTAAGGATAAGCGGCAGGTCACGGTTACTGTGGACTTGAAACCGGCGCTCACCGCAGAACAGCTTGACAAGCGTATTTTGAGAGATTTTGAACAAAATCTGAACAAACAGTTCAAAAATGTGATAGGCGGACTCTATCCGGCGAAATTGATACCGGTGATGATTGAACTATCGGGTATCGACGGTGACAAAAAGATTCATGAGATTACGAGACAGGAGAGGGGCAGACTGGCTGGGATTACCAAAGGGCTTACGATGCAGGTTACAGGTTTAAGAAATTATAACGAGGCGATTATTACGCAGGGCGGTGTTACGGTGAAAGAAGTAAACCCGTCAACTATGGAGTCCAAGCTGGTAAAAGGTCTTTATTTTGCGGGAGAACTTTTGGATTTAGACGCAGTGACAGGAGGGTTTAATCTGCAGATTGCATGGTCCACGGGACATCTTGCGGGTAGCAGCATACTGCCTGTCCGGTAAAATCAGAATAGAATGCTTTTGTACAGAACAAAGAAGAGAAAGAGGGAAAAATATGACTTATAATATTGCTATTGACGGACCGGCCGGTGCGGGCAAGAGTACCATTGCCAAGAAAATTGCGAAGAAATTGGGATATATCTATGTCGATACAGGAGCGATGTATCGTGCGATGGCATTGTATCTGCTCAGGGAGCAGATTGAGCCGTCTGAGACGGAGAAAATCAACGTCAAATGTATGGAGGCAGATATTTCAATCGGTTATGAGAATGGTGAACAGATTGTATATTTAAACGGTGAGAATGTTAATGGACTGATTCGGACGGAGGAAGTGGGGAATATGGCGTCCGCCAGCAGTCCAAATCCCAATGTCCGTAAGAAGATGGTGCACCTGCAGCAAAAACTGGCGGCTTCCGAGAATGTGGTGATGGATGGCAGAGATATCGGGACATGTGTGCTGCCGAATGCACAGGTCAAAGTATATCTGACGGCGGACAGCAGAGTCCGCGCCGGAAGACGGTATGATGAGCTGACGCAGAAAGGAATTTCCTGCGATTTTGATACGATAGAGAAAGATATCATTGAACGTGATCGTCAGGATATGACAAGAGAGATATCGCCGCTTAAGCAGGCAGAAGACGCAAAGGTAATAGATTCTTCCCATATGACGATTGACGAAGTGGTGGATGCGATTATCGCGTTGGTGCACTGACAATGCGCGGCAGGCAGTTTTATCAGGCTGACGATAGGTTAATCCGCACAATAGCCGAAAAAGATATGGTTGAATGAAAGGGTTTGTCAATATGGAAGTGATATTAGCCGAACATGCCGGATTCTGTTTTGGCGTAAAGAGAGCGGTAGAGCAGGTGTATGAGCAGGCGGATACGGGAAAGCCGATTTACACATACGGTCCGATCATCCATAACGAAGAAGTAGTGAAAGACTTGGAACAAAAAGGTGTAAAGGTTATTGAGAACGAAGATCAGCTTGGAATGATTACGGAAGGAACTGTTGTCATACGTTCTCACGGAGTTCCCAAAAGAGTCTGTGAGATGATAGAAAAACAAGGTTTAGAGTGTGTGGATGCTACGTGTCCTTTCGTAAAGCGTATTCACAATATCGTGGAAACGGAGAGCAGAGCCGGTAAGAAGATTGTGATTATCGGTAATGCCGGACACCCGGAAGTAGAGGGAATTATGGGGTGGTCAACAGAGCCGACGACGGTGATCGAGTCTTTGGAGGAAGCGCGTAACTATACATGTGGGCAGGACGAAGAAATATGCATTGTTTCCCAGACGACATTTAACTACAATAAATTTCAAGATATGGTTGAAATTTTCATGAAAAAAGGGTACAATGTTTATGTTGTGAATACTATATGTAACGCTACGGAAGTGCGACAGGCTGAGGCTAGGAAGATAGCCGCGAAGGTCGATGTTATGATAGTAATAGGTGGCAATCATAGTTCTAATACACGGAAGCTATATGAAATCTGCATGCAGGAGTGTGCAAATACGTATTTTATACAGACACTTAACGACTTGCATTTGGATGTACCTAAATCTGTCCGACTGGTGGGTATTACAGCAGGGGCGTCTACCCCAAACAATATTATCGAGGAGGTTCAAAATTATGTCAGAATTAACTTTTGAACAAATGTTAGAAGAGTCATTTAAGACAATACACACAGGAGAGGTTGTTGAAGGTACCGTTATTGATGTGAAGCCGGAAGAAATCATTCTCAACATCGGATATAAATCAGATGGTGTTCTTACGAGAAATGAATATACAAACGAACCGAATGTAGATTTGACGACAATTGCCAAACCCGGCGATTCCATGGAAGTAAAGGTACTTAAAGTAAACGACGGCGAGGGACAAGTTCTCCTTACTTACAAACGCCTTGCAGCAGACAGAGGCAATAAGAGGATAGAGGAAGCATACAATAACAGAGAGGTGCTGAAAGCGAAAGTAGCGCAGGTGCTGGACGGCGGTCTGAGCGTTGTCGTGGATGAAGTGAGAATTTTCATTCCGGCAAGTCTTGTATCCGATACTTATGAGAAAGATCTGAATAAATATGCCGGGCAGGAGATTGAGTTTGTGATCAGCGAATACAATCCGAAGAGAAGACGGTATATCGGCGACAGAAAACAGTTAATTATGGCTGAGAAAGCTGAATTACAGAAGAAATTGTTCGAGACGATTAAGGCAGGGGACACTGTTGAAGGAACTGTTAAGAATGTGACGGACTTCGGTGCATTCATCGATTTGGGCGGCTGCGACGGACTGCTTCATATTTCTGAAATGTCATGGGGCAGAGTGGAAAATCCGAAAAAAGTATTCAAAGTCGGCGATGTAGTGAAAGTTTTGATCAAGGAGATTTCCGGTACAAAGATTGCACTCAGTCTTAAATTTGAGAATGAGAATCCTTGGAAAGACGCTGCAAGCAAATATGCAATCGGCAATGTAGTAACAGGCAAAGTTGCACGTATGACGGATTTTGGTGCGTTCATCGAATTGGAAGCCGGAATTGATGCATTGCTTCACGTATCACAGATTTCTAAAGAACACATTGAGAAACCTTCCGATG
>VSOA01000106.1 GCA_009774585.1 Lachnospiraceae bacterium | reverse complement strand
AGGAAGAGGTGTCTATGGTGGAATTTAATACGGTAGAAGGTGAAGTCGGTATTTATAAAGACCATCTTCCTATGACGATGATTATTGCTCCCGGAATCCTTACGATTACCAGAGGAGACGAAGTCAAAGAAGCGGCGCTTCATGCCGGATTTACGGAAGTTCTGCCGGACAAAGTTACCATTCTTGCCGAAATCATAGAGTGGCCTTCGGAGATTGACGTGACACGTGCCGAGGAAGCAAAGTCACGCGCTGAAGAGCGTATTAAAGAACATGCTCCGGGAACAGATTTAAATAGGGCAGAATTAGCACTAAAGCGTGCTGTGGCAAGAATTGAAACCGTGAGAGATTAAATATCGCGCGTAATTAAAATATGTGTTATTGGGGCAGATATCTTATCTGCCCCTTTTTCTTGCAGAGGTTCTTCTATAAATGACTATTCGCGTTGTGTGGCAAGGTGCATATGATAGAATAAAAAGAAACTAAGTTGGTGCGGTATGAATCAATCCAGAATATTGCCGTTTTATATGGCTTATCCGCTTCCGTTGTACTATCAGCAGGAAGATAGTGTGACACGGGATTTGGAGTATTTACAGCAGATGTATCCGAGTGAGGCTAAGAAATATCAGAAGATGATAGCAGAGACGTTAGATCATATTGATTACGAGGGCAGTATGATTTACGACGAATATCCGGATAGGTGGCAGATTTACAGATTGACGCAGATGATTGTGGATAAAATCAGAAAGACAGATGAGGAGCAGGCACCTGATGCAGACTGGAATCGGACTACAGAGTTTGTCCAAGTGCTTTTATCATATGAAATATACAGGAAACGCCATTCTAACCGCAATGGAATCTTAAAATTCTAGTTGTGGTTTTCCGGTAATCTTATTAAAATAGAAAAAGAGATGAAGGTTTTCCAGAAGAATCGTCCGATGGCGATTCTTCCGAGACAATTTTAGGACATGTTTGAAAGAGTGCAGGATATGGAAGAGCAGTTTAGAGAACTTTTGACAGAGACGGTAAATGACGGATTATATCAGATGATACTCAGTAATCCCAGAGAGAAAGACAAGGCATTTAAGATAAAAATACGGCCTGTTATGGTAAAGGATTCGATTCTTTTTCAGGAGACGGTATATAAAGGAACGCAAGTGTTTCACAGTAACATGGACGCAAACAATATGATTGAGAGAATAGAATATCTGCTTTCAAATGATTTCAAACAATGCGAAGTAGAACACAGGGAATGTAAAGCTACTGTTTTAGTCAGCAGGAAGGGAAAGATGACCGTCAATAGGAAACGAATACAAAGTACCGCGATGGAGCAGGACGGGGACAGAAGAGTGCAGATGACTCATAATAGGGTTAAAAGATATATTCTGGATGAAAAGAAAGCGGTTCCGTTTCTGATCGACCTCGGCGTGCAGACCAAAGAAGGCAGAATCGTGCATGCACGTTATGATAAGTTTAAGCAGATTAACCGTTTTTTGGAATTTATTGAAGATATTCTGCCAACACTCTCAAAGGAGAAGACGGTACACATCATAGATTTCGGGTGCGGAAAGTCATATCTGACATTTGCCATGTATTATTATCTGCACGACCTTAGGGGATATGACGTGGAAATTACAGGGCTGGATTTGAAAGAGGATGTGATTGCGCATTGCAACAGTCTGAGTGAGAAATACGGGTATCATAAACTGCATTTTATCAAGGGTGATATTGCGGAATATGACGGGCAGGAAACAGTGGACATGGTAGTGACACTGCATGCCTGTGATACGGCTACGGATTATGCGCTTTCTAAAGCTGTCGGCTGGGGCGCAAAAGTAATACTGTCAGTTCCGTGTTGTCAGCATGAGGTAAATAAACAAATACACAATGAAGAATTATCTTCACTATTACAATACGGTATTATCAAGGAACGGATTTCCGCACTTGTTACCGATGCTGTCCGCGCGAATATATTGGAGGCGGCGGGGTATGAGACAAACATTCTGGAGTTTATTGACATGGAGCATACGCCGAAAAATCTGCTGATACGCGCAGTAAAAAGAGTGAAAGGCGACGAGCAGAGACAGCAGAAAGCAAGACAGAAGGTTGATGATGTAACAAAGTTTCTGCACATTGACCCCACTTTAAAGAGGTTAGTATGAAAAAAGCAATCTTTAAGGGTATTATATTGGGCATTATCTTTACGGCAGCGCTTATGCTGATCAGTGCGGTAATGAATCAAGGAAATACCGATATGACAACAGAAATGGCAGAACCGTCTTATCCTATCGTATCTATGTCCGCGGAAGGATATCGAGTTAACAGTCTGCACGGCTACGCTGAAGCTATGGACAGCGCATACCTGCGTGAAACGGTACAGCCTGTCGGAAGCGACAGAAAGCTTGCGGTGCATCTGGATACTTACGGCCGAAGCATCTCAGGAATCAGTTTTGAGGTGCGAAGCTTAAACGGGGACAGGCTGGTGGAAAGTACCGATGTCGAAGAGTATGAGCGCAGCGATGAGGCGATTGATTTTACGATTACTTTAAAAGATTTAATTGAGTACGATACGGAGTATATGCTTGTATTCCTGATTACCCCGGAAGGGGCGGAACCGATACGGTATTATACGCGCATAGTGTTAAGCGATACACTGCATATTCAGGAGAAATTGGATTATATTGCAGATTTTCATGAGAGGACATTTGATAAAGAAGAAGCGGCTGAACTGACAAAGTATCTGGAATCCAATTCTGAGGGTGATAATACCACTTTTCACAAAGTGACGATACACAGCAGCTTTAACCAGATTACTTGGGGGGATTTGGCGATAAATAAGATTACGGAAGCGGATATTACCATTAAGGATCTGACAGAGCAGACAGGATCGTTTTGTATGGAGTATCTGGCCTCTGTCAGGGACGGCAGAAGTACAAATTACTATCGGATCAGCGAGTATTACCGCATCAGGTATACACCGGACAGAATGTATCTGTTAGATTATGAACGTACGATGGAGCAGATATTTGACGAAGACGCGAACGTCTGTATCAATGATAAGATTATGCTGGGTATTACCGGAGATGATGTGAGGCTGGTTGAGAGCGACGGCGGGAACGTATTTGCATTCAGCGCGGCGGACAAATTGTACAGTTATAATGTAACGGATAATAAGTTGATAAGACTTTTCAGTTTCTACGGTAATGTTGAGGGAATGAATGACGCGAGGAGCATGTACGACAAGCATGACCTTCAGATTCTGTCCGTAGACGAGACGGGAAATGTCATGTTTGTGGTATATGGATATATGAACAGAGGGCGCCATGAAGGTAATGTGGGCGTGGCAGTTTACCACTACAACAGTATGGCCAATACGACGGAAGAACTGATTTATATTCCTTATGATAAATCTTATGATCTGTTGAAGACGGATATTGAACAACTGTCATATGTGAACAGACTCGGCATTTATTATTTTGTGTTGGAAGGCAGTGTATATGCGGTGAATCTGCAGAAGCAGACTTGTCAGGTTCTGGCATCGGGTTTAAGAGAGGATGGTTATCATGTGTCCGATTCGAATAAGATGTTTGTCTGGCAGGAAGGCGATGATATTTATTCGTGCAGCAGCCTCACGCTAATGAATCTGAATACACAGAAACAGACTAAAATCAACGCCGGGGTCGGTGAATATATATCCGTACTGGGATTCATGGAAGAGGATTTGATATATGGCCTTACGAAAAAGGCAGATATTGCGGTCAACAGTGCAGGGATTACCACGTTTCCTATGTACTGTGTCAGAATACAAAGCGACGACGGCAGCGTACTTAAGACGTACCGCAAGAACGATGTGTATGTAGTAGACAGCGCCATAGAAGAGAACCAGATTACATTGTCGAGAGTCGTGTGGGATGAAGAGAGCGAGAGCTACGAGCCGACGAGCGACGATCAGATTATGAGTACGGAGCAGATTAAAGAAGGCAGCAATACGATCAGCTATGTTGTTACCGAGAATTACGAGACGATATGCCAGATTGCAGTAAAGAGCGAGATCGACAGTAAGGGAGTGCAGTATTTATCTCCTAAGGAAGTGCTGTTTGAAGGTGACCGCGCGATAGAAGTATCGGATCCCGAGACGGAAGAGGCGCGTTATTATGTGTACGGAAAGAATGGCATTGAAGGCATATTTGTTAATTCCGGTAAAGCAGTCGCCCTTGCCTATAATCAATCTGCAGTCGTGGTGGACGATGATGGTGAATATATCTGGCGGAGAGTGACAAGAAGCACCCGAAATCAGATTATGGCAATTACGGAAGATACGGCGTCCGAGACAAGAAGCTCTCTTGCAGTATGTCTTGATACGATTCTGAAATTTGAGGGTGTGTCAAGAAGTACGGAACGCTTGTTGAATAGAGGCGATACGGTATTTTCCATCTTGGAGTCGGATTTACAGGAATGTACGGTGCTTGATCTATCGGGATGCAGTCTGGATGCCGTGCTGTACTATGTCAATCAGGATATTCCGGTCCTTGCTATGCTCGATGACGGGAACGCAGTGCTGATTGTTGGATTTAACGAGTTAAATATTGTAGTCATGGATCCGGTTACCGGTACGTTGTACAAAAAAGGGATGAATGATTCCACAGAATGGTTGAAAGAGAACGGAAATCGTTTTATTACTTACGTGAGAAAAGAGGAGTAGAGATGAAAAAATGCAGTGCGATTATTTTTGATATGGACGGCGTGATTTTTGACAGTGAGAGACTCGTGCTGGAGTGCTGGGAGAAGGTTACGCAGATGCATCATATGCAGGGAATTACGGAGGCGCTGACCGCGTGTATTGGAACAAATGCGCAAAAGACGAGAGAAATCGTATTTGATTATTGCGGCGAGGATTTCCCCTATGATGAACTTGTAAAAGAGGCGTCGGCAATATTTCATGCGAAAGCGGATTCTGAAGGATTACCCGTAAAAAAAGGGGTGCGGGAATTGTTGGACTATTTGAAGGAGAGTAAGATTCCTGTAGCGGTGGCTTCTTCCACCAGAGTGGAAGTCGTTACTATGGAATTAAAACAAGCAGGATTATATGACTATTTTCAGGTGGTGATGGGCGGGGATCAGTTGAAACGCAGTAAGCCGGACCCGGATATCTATCTCATGACTTGCGAACGACTGGGAGTTGCGCCGGAGGAGGCATATGCGATCGAAGACTCTTATAACGGTATCCGTTCGTCATACAGCGCCGGTATGCGTCCCATTATGGTTCCGGACCTTCTTCCGGCGACCGAAGAAATGAAGGAGAAGAGTGTAGCGGTGTTAAAGGATTTATTGCAAGTGAAGGATTTCCTGTCAGAGGATTGACGCTCACACAATTTGGCGTCCGGTGCACTTAAGTGCCGTATTTATGGGAAAGGAAACCGGCAGTTGCGGGCTTGCTAATGCTATGGCAACTGCTATTTCCTTGAATGGAAAGTAGAAGTTATGGCAAAAAACATCTTTTAACCATATGATTACCTCATACAAATTGATGAAGAGGCGTGACATGTCCGCATTCCGTCACATGGTCGAATAACGTGAGGCAAACTTATGGATGGCGGTATGAAGCTTCTCGGAACGGAGGAATATATGAATCTTGAAATTGCAAGCAGGCTGGTGGCGCTGCGCAAGGAAAACAGTTTATCACAGGAAATGCTGGCGGAAAGACTCGGAATCAGCAGACAGGCTGTCAGTAAATGGGAAAGGGCAGAGGCGTCTCCTGATACGGATAACCTGATTGCATTAGCGAAGCTTTATCATGTTTCACTGGATGAATTACTGAAGATACATGAGGATGAAACGAATGAAGAAGTAAGTGACTCCTCTAAAGAAGAAGTACAGGTTATAGAACAGACAGGTATAGAATCTGCTTCTGCTATCAAGACGAAGGAGGAGCAGGAGTGTGGCAAAACGGATGAGAAAGAGGACGTACACGTAAGCTTTAACGGTATTCACGTGAATAATAAGAATGAAGAAGTTCATGTAAGCTGGTCAGGTATTCATGTGTATGACAAGAAAAACGACGAGAAGGTGCAGATTGACAAAAACGGCGTCTTCATAAACGGCGAAAAGGCCAAGGGGCATATATTTACCATGGGTGTAGAAGAGGAGCTGCCGCTTAGCCTTATTGCTATTATCGTATATATTATCATAGGGATCTGCTTTAACTTATGGCATCCCGGTTGGTTAATCTTCCTGCTCGTGCCGGTGATCAGTACATTGATTAATGCGGTACGCCGGCGTAATCCGAATTTTTTCGCCTATCCGGTGTTAGCGCTGGTCGTATTTCTCTACGCAGGACTTGTTCATCGCATCTGGCACCCTTCGTGGGTCGTATTTCTGACAATTCCTTTGTATTATTCGATAGCGGGCTATTTTGTCCGTAATGGTACGAAGAATGCAGAGGAAGAACAGACGGACGCGGAACTTTAATTATGCCGGAATAAAATGTGCTGATATTTCCGCAGTCCAAATAATAGTATCATCCCTAAAATGCCGCACGAGATGAGTTCACCGGCGCCTACGGTCAGACAATAGTAACCGTAGCACTGTAAGACGGACATACCTTCGATTAATAAACCGTAGCCGTAAATCAGTACGAGCGGCACAATGAGCGTATTGGCGATAATCGGACAGACGGGAGCGCACCATTTCCATTTACGGAGCGCATAGGTTCCGAGTGCGCCGATGAGTGTTGCAAGACTGCCGAAAATAATATCAGGCAGAGCGCATCCTGTCAGAATATTGCTAAGCAGGCAGCCGATGAACAGACCGGGAATCGCAGCGGGTGTGAAAAAGGGCAGGATTGTAAGTGCTTCAGAGAATCGAACTTGTATGGCATAATTGGCAAGTCCGAAAGCGTTGGCAATAAATGTCAGCACAACGTAGATGGCGGCGATCATAGCCGCCTGAACCATAGCGGTCAGTGAGATGGAGGATGTACGCTTTACGGGAACAGCCTCACTGTAAGATTGTTTCTTCATATTCATTTGTCTCCTTTAGTTTTGTTTTACGTCAGGAAGGTCTCGAACTGACGTCATATATCGGGAAAACCATAGTTTATATGAGTTTACCCAAAAACTTATTATACGCAAAAAATTAGGAATGTCAAGAAGTGACATTCCTAAATGCTTTTAACGGATTATTCTAACTCACCGGTATTGTATTTTGCAACAATTGACTGAATACGCTCCACAGGATTGAGCAGGTCGCTGATAGAGGTATCATGGTTCAGAGTGTCAATGATATAGGCGATATATTTACTCATATCGCAGTCAATATACCATTCGCGGGCAAGCAGCTCGGGCGTCTGGTATATCAGGTTGGTGGTCAGTACACGACAGATTGTTCCGTCTTTATATGCTTCGTCAAACCGATCTAAACCGGCTGTAAAAAGTCCGAAAGTAGAGAATACAAAGATTCGGTTTGCTTTACGTTCTTTTAAGGCGGAAGCAACTTCTAACACGCTTTCACCGGAAGAAATCATATCATCGATGATAATCATATCTTTGCCTTCCACACTGGAACCTAGAAATTCGTGTGCGACAATAGGGTTTCTGCCGTTTACGACGCGGGTATAGTCTCTTCTCTTATAAAACATACCCATATCAAGTCCGAGCACGTTGGCGATATAGATTGCGCGGCTCATTCCACCTTCATCAGGGCTGATTACCATCATGTGGTCGTTATCTATCGTTAAGTCTTTGACATGTGTCAGGAGACCTTTGACGAACTGATAAGCAGGCTGTACCGTCTCGAATCCGTGCAGGGGAATTGCGTTTTGCACGCGGGGATCGTGAGCGTCAAAGGTAATAATATTGTCTACGCCCATGTTGACCATTTCCTGTAATGCAAGAGCGCAGTCGAGCGATTCTCTTGCCGTTCTTTTGTGCTGACGGCTCTCATAGAGATAAGGCATAATGACGGTGATTCGTCTTGCTTTACCGCCTACGGCAGCGATGATACGCTTTAAATCCTGATAATGGTCGTCAGGCGACATATGGTTTTCGTGACCGCAAAGGGAATAGGTCAGACTATAATTAGCAACGTCTACCAAAAGATAGAGGTCTGAACCGCGCACGGACTGCTTGATGACGCCTTTGGCCTCGCCGGAACCAAATCTCGGAACAATTGCTTTCAATATATAGCTATCTCTCTGATAACCGGAGAATGCAAGGGAATCCTTGTGCTCGCTTTCGCGTTCCGTTCTCCATTTCACAAGATAATAATCGACCTTTTCGCCCAGAGATTTACAGCCTTCCAAGGGGATGATTCCTAGGGAGCCTACGGGAATCGTTTCCAGATTTCTCTTTTCTTCACGTCTGGTCATAAAAACCTCACTTTCTGTTCAACATTCTTTTCTTATACATACGTATGTCCGGTCCGGACAGTTTACAGATTTCATAATGACTGGTTATGCGGGAGAAGATGCGGTCCGAATACCTGTTTCTCATTTCCTCCAAGGATAAGTTCGTGGAGATGACGGTCGCCTTTTTGCCCATATGGCGCTCATTTAAGAGTGAAAACAATTGGGAAGTCACGAACTGGTTTGTCAGTTCCGTGCCTAAGTCGTCAATAATGAGCAGATCGCACTGGTATAAGTCTGCATAAGTATCGCGCAGTTCTTCTCTATTCTTATAATCAAAAGAATTCTTAGAAAGTAAATCAAACAGACCGGTTGCGCTAAAATAGATTACGGAGTGTCCGCTCTCGATTAATTCTTTGGCGACGCAGCCGGAAAGAAATGATTTTCCCGTACCCACTGTACCATAAAAAAACAGATTATGGTAGTCAGAATTGAAATTTTTGACAAAATTACGGCAGGTATTCACAGCATTTCTGAAGCGTGACAAGTCGTCTCCTTCATAATATTCATAAGAAAGCAAATCGAAATTCTCAGTCCGCAGCATTTCTCGTATGTTAGACTGCTCGTACAAAAGTGTAATCATTGCCTGCTTAAAGCAATGACATTTCTGACCGTCTGCGTAACCGGTATCTTTACAGTCAGGGCATTCGTAGACAGGTTCCAGATAATCCGGAGTAAGTCCTGCGTCTATAAGAAGCTGCGTTTTGCGACCCGATAATTCCGCCAGCAGATCGCGCAGGTCTTCCATGGCGTCAGGATCGCCGTCGAGAATTTTCTTGCCCTGAGAGACAGAGACGCTTGCAACAGCATCTTCCAAATCACGATAGGCGGGAATGTGGTCATAGACATATGCCAATCTGCGTTCCACGTCGCGTCGGCTCTTTATCTGTTTCATCTCATATTGATGAAGAATCGTATCATATTGGGCGTTTGTCAGTGACACGGTGTTACTCCTTTAATTTTGCAGACGATTAATTGCTTAAAAGTTCCTGTTCCAAAAGATCGAAATCATAATTATTCTGCTTAAATTGGTTAAATTTATTACCGGAAAGGTTTTTGGCTGTTTTTGTCCTATGATAGTGCTCGTCCAACGACTGAATATCATTTTTGTGGTGCACGCCGGCTTTAAACCAGCTGCTTAGAATGCTGTCGGCATATTCAAGCCGGTGTTTGTCCGTGGCCAGCACGGTGCGCTCGCAGGCGGCATAGACGATATCCATCGTAAAACCGTACTCCTTAATCCAGCGGGTGATATAAGATACTTCCGTCTGGGTGGGCGTATCATTTTTGCCAAGAGCTTTCATGACTGCATAGACGGATTTGTCATACTTACCGGCAAGGCGGGCGGCCTGCTTAGGAGTCGATATGCCCTGCTGCGCCCAACTGATAGCAACCTTCTCTATGTACCGGAGATCCTTTTTGCCTCGGTCAACACAATACTGGATCAGATAATCAATCAAATCTTCAGAGAAGCCGAGTTTGTCAGAAATAAAAAGTATCGTTCTCACTTCATTCGCGCTCAACGTTTTCTTCAGATACTGTTCCGCGACAAAGAGGAGTCTGGAAGTTGCTTCGTTTGATTTAAATACTTTCAGCTCGTCCAATGTATAGTTCGGCTTGACATACATGTCCCCATCATCAACTTCGCTTTGACCGGGATCGGCCTCTTGTACGCCTGTCTTAGAGGAAATAGGTACGACGGAAGCAAGCGGCATGGCGGCTGTCACGGATACCGCTGGAACCGGCGCGATAACAGAAGTAGTCGGAACCGGCGCAAAATCCATCAAATGAATACCGGTAACATTCTTGTTATCGTCGTATTCCAATGATAAGAGACGGTGCTTCTCCCAATATTTAAGCGCGCGCATTACGTCTTTTTCGGTATAGTTGAATTTGTCCGCGATATCGGAAATACTTGTGGAAAGTCTGGCGCTCACCATGCGGATCAGATATAAATAGATTTTGAGCTGCGCATCGTTGGCAGCATTCATATATTCGTCAATAAAACGATTAGAAATAACCGTAGAATTTGTATAGTTATCCTGATAAATTGTCAAATGACCCATTTCTCCACCACCCTTGTTCCGAATCGGAACGTATTCAATGCCCACGAAGGGACATGGTGAATTATAGCATAGCGTTTTCCAAAATGATATAGGCAAAACGCCCTAAACGAAATAAGAACAAGAGTTCATTAAATGTGGATAATGTGGATGATGCATGAGGCTTCCGATAAAATGGCGCGTACTATACACAAAAATATCCACAGGAAAACGGAGGATATTTCGCCTGTTTTCTGTGGATATTGTGAATAATTATTTTTCCAGCAGATTCTCGCCGATTTTAACGACATCTCCCGCCCCCATAGTTATCAACAAATCATCTTTTGTGCAATTTTTCAAAATAAAATTTTCGGTCTCTTCAAAAGAAGAAAAATAGTAACAGTGATGTCCGAGTTTCTCGATTTCGGCCTGCAGAGTTTCGGAACTGATTCCGAGGGTGTCTTTTTCTCTTGCAGCGTAGATATCTGTCAGAATAATTTCGTCCGATAGGGACAGTGCCTTGGCAAATTCGGTAAGAAAGGCTTTGGTCCTTGTATAAGTGTGGGGCTGGAAGACACACCAAATCGTATGGTGAGGATAGTTCGCGGCAGCATGGAGAGTTGCCTTGATTTCCGTCGGATGGTGCGCGTAATCGT
>VSOA01000105.1 GCA_009774585.1 Lachnospiraceae bacterium | reverse complement strand
ATAAAGAAATTGTGACCAATCTGCTGGAGGGCGTCATGGTAATTAGTATGAACGGTAAGATTACGATGCTGAATCCGGCGGCGGAACATATGCTTGGGATTACGCAGGATGATATCGGCGATTCCTTTATCAACGTATTCCTGACAAGGGAAGGAACGGACGACTTTAACGAGGCAATACTGGATACCGTGTATGAGAAAGAAAAAGTGAGTAACAAGCCGATTGACTATATGCTCGAGGGAGAGATAAGAAATCTGTCCCTGACGACAAGCTATATTCATAATGACGGAGAAAAGTCGGTGGTGGTCGTTATAGAGGACGTTACCGAATTGAATGAACTGCGTGATGCACAGACCGCTCTTAACAAAATCAGCGAATTGAACAGAGAATATGAGAAGGCAAAGGACGAAGCCATCAGGGCAAACGAGGCAAAAAGCCTTTTTCTCTCCAATATGTCACATGAAATCAGGACGCCGATCAATGCGGTGCTCGGCATGAACGAGATGATTCTCAGGGAATGTTCGGACAAGCAGCTTCTTTCTTATGCCGCCAATATTCAAAGTTCCGGCAAGACGCTGCTGTTTTTGATTAACGATATCTTGGACATGTCTAAGATTGAGTCAGGCAAAATGGAGATTGTCAGGGTGGAGTATGAACCGGAAAATCTGATAATGGATTTGTGGAATGTTATATTCCTGCGGGCGCAGGAGAAAGGACTTGACATCAGCTTTACGCTTGATGAGACGCTGCCGCGGATAATGTTCGGCGACGATGTGCGGATTAAGCAGATTGTGACAAATTTACTGACTAATGCAGTTAAATATACGCCGCAGGGCGGTATTGCAATGCATGTGGCGTATGAACGGCGGGGAGAGGGACAGATTGCGCTCATTATATCCGTCAAAGATACGGGTATGGGCATTCGCAAAGAAGATATGGGAAAACTCTTTGAGAGTTTCCAAAGACTCGATGAGGAAAAGAACCGCAACATTGAAGGAACCGGCCTTGGAATGAATATCACTATGTCATTGTTAAAGCTGATGGACGGGGAAATGAAGGTAGAGAGTGAGTATGGACAGGGCTCTGAATTCACCGTTACGATACCACAGAGAATTGTGTGCGACGAGCCTGTCGGAAATTTTGAAGCCATCAGGAAAAGAAGGGAGCAGAATCTTGCACAGAAGCAGCAGACCTTCGAAGCGCCGGAGGCAAGCGTGCTTGTGGTAGACGACAACAGCATGAACCTTACGGTATTCAAATCCCTGCTTAAGCGCACGAAGATGAGAATCACTACAGCGGATTCCGGCAGCCGTTGTCTTGAACTTGTGCAGAAGGAAAGGTATCATATCATCTTCATGGATCATATGATGCCGGAGATGGACGGAATCGAGACGCTTCACGAGATTCGCAAACTGTCGGATTCTCCGAATATAGATACGCCGGTGATCGTCCTGACGGCAAATGCGCTGTCAGGAGCGAGGGAAGGTTATCTGAAAGAAGGATTTGCGGACTTTCTGACCAAACCGATTGACGGCGATTTGCTGGAACAGACGACAGAAAAGTATCTTCCGAAGGAATTGGTCATAAGAGCGAAAGTTGACAGACGGCAATCCAAGGGAGAAAGCGTGAAAACAGATAATGAGAAGTACCTTCAATACGGTATTTTTATAGAAAACGGGCTTTCTCATGCAAAAGGCGATGCGGAAATGTATCTGGAGCTTGTGAGGATGTTTATCAGGGAGAGGGAAAAACAGGAAGAACTGAACAGATTCCGGAGTGAACAGAATATGAAGGACTATGCGATCCGGGTACACGGGCTCAAAGGAAATGCGCGGACGCTCGGCGCGGAACAGCTTGCGGATATAGCGTTTGAACATGAGAAGCAGAGTAAGGCAGATAACGTAGAGTATGTGAACAGACACTTTGCACAATTACTTGAGATCTGGGAGAGTACGCTTGAAGGTTTTGAGAAATATGTGGAAGAACAAGGCGGCGATGAAGACGACTGCTATGGAGCGGCAGACGGTATTGCCGGGGAGACATTGCAGCTCTCAGAAAGTGATTTTGAAAAGGCGGCGGCCTACTTGGAGGAGTTCGAGACGGATCGGGCGATAGCGCAGCTGCGGGAATGGATAGCCGTTCCGCTTGAGCGGTCAATGCATGATTATATTAAGAACATATTGATTGCACTGGAAGACGAGTTTGATGAAGACAAAGCGATAGAGCTACTGAAAAACGGGAGGAAATGAAAATGATGTTTGAAAAGAAAAAAATAGTTGCAGTGGACGACAGCGGTATTATTTTGAAAATGCTGACGAAAGTACTTGGTGAGAAATACGATTTACACGCTTTTTCCGGTGGAAAGCGTGCGCTGCAGTTCCTAAAAGACAGGACGCCCGATTTGATTATTCTGGATATTGATATGCCGGAAATCAACGGGTATGAAATGCTCAAGATGATTAAAGAGAGAGAGCATCTTCAGAATATTCCCGTTATTTTCCTGACGTCAAACAGTGACAAGAGCCATGTCACCAAAGCCGTAGCAGGCGGCGCTAAGGATTATGTGGTGAAGCCGATCGATGAAGAGATTCTTCTTGAAAAGGTACATATGGCATTAGAAGAAGCAGGCGACGGGGAAACGATCAGCTGGAATAATCTGTAAAACCGCCGTCCATCGCTTTCACGAACGTTACGCAGAGCATGGTAATGTCGTCGAACTGTGGGGCTTCTCCAACAAACGCATCGATATCCGCCTTGACAACAGGCAGAAGTTCTGCGGGCGATTTGGCTGTATTTTGTACGAGAATATTTGTCAGACGTTCCATGCCGTAGAGTTCATTGGCAGTATTAGTGGCTTCTGTCACACCGTCCGTATACTGGAAAATCTTATCTCCCGGTGAAAGCTGTATGCATCCGCTCTGGTACTTCATGCCTTCCATACCGGCAAGTACGAAGCCCGGACGCAGCTTGTAGGGTTCGTAAGCATTACCTGATTTGGCGATAAAAGGCATTTCATGTCCGGCGTTGACGAAACAAAATTCGCCGGTTACAAGGTCTAAAACACCCTCAAAGGCAGTGATAAACAACCCCTCATTGTTAGATTGGCATAACAGTTCATTTACTTCTGTGAAAACTTTGCCTAAATCGACGTCCGGCCTTGTATGGTCATTTATTAATGTTTTGCCGATTACCATAAACAGTGCGGCGGGCACGCCCTTGCCGGATACATCTGCAATTACGATGGCAAGATGCGTCTCGTCCACCATAAAGAAATCATAGAAATCACCGCCCACTTCTTTGGCAGGATTCATGGTAGCATAGATATCAAATTCAGGACGTTCCGGAAAAGCAGGAAAGATGCAGGGGAGCATATCCGCCTGAATGCGCGTTGCCACATCAAGCTCCGTTGAAATGCGCTGACGTTCTTCACTGTCTCTGATCTGGCGTTCCAACAGTCTTCTTGTGCGTCCGGCCACGGTGGTGCAGATAGAAGAAAGCCCCAGAAGAATCAAGGCACGCGGAAGCACAAAGAAAAGACTCGCTTCAAACAACATCTGGCCGGTGATAACTCTGTTCTCGATATCGGGCTCAGTGATTAATAGGTTCAAATCACCTTCGCCGATGTACATGCCGACATAAATGGAAGCGGAAAAAAGAATCCAAGAAGCGATCAGAGTAAGTTTTGTCAATTTCTTGGAATAGTAATGACAGCTTAGAGCAAGCGGTACTGCCCAGGCAAGGACGCCGTGTTTGGGCATGGCGGCGGACAGAATAAAGATGCTTGTAATGCCGCAGATGACAATTGCGTACTTTGCCCAGAGAGGCTTGCCGCCTGTTATTTTGCATAAGAGAGTCGGAATCAGGAAGAACAGAATAGTAAAAGGCATTCCGATATTCATGATGTTAGCCGGGATAATGAAAATCCCCAGAATATTAAATAGCCATGCCAAAGTACCGACGCCGGCGCATACGGCAAGACATTTGGCGGCATACTGGTTGGCTTCCGCTTCGTTCTCTAGGAGCGCTTTCAGCTCCATGTCAGTGTTTATCTTCGTGGATTTTGTGTTTTTATATGTTTTCAAGCCATTACTCCCCGATCATTTATCGTCAGTCGTTTTTTCTTATGGTACGTGTTTGTAACCGTCACTTCTCTATTTTATATCTTACCATACGAAGATACGGCCGGTAGTGCAAATGATACCTGCAAAAGTGCAATCCGTACCCTCCAAATGGTGAAGTATGCCGGATAGGGGCGGACGGGGACGTAATGTGGTATGCCGGAACATTCATTGCCAATCATTTCGTATTATGATAAGATAACCGTGATACTGATGCGGGAAATACCAAAGGATGCAGAGGGAGTGGCGCAAAGCTATGAAAGACCAAATATCCGCCGGGAAGGTTTTCTTTGGCGTGGCGATTATAAATATATGTATAGTTTACATTATACTGCTTGTTTCCAAGGGAGAATTTGTGTATGCATTGACTTATGATGAGAGCAATTTCTGCGACTTCTGGAGCCATGTCAGAAGACTGCTGTATGAGCAGAATATATATTCGTCGGATGCCGACGCCATATTTCCGCCGCTCGCGTATCTCTTCCTGAAAATGTTTGCCCGTCCGCTTGCCTTTAAAATCGGGGGGGGGAATTCTGGCAGAAAACCCAGCTTGGTTACGGTACGCTTATGGTTGTGATGTATCTGTTGCTATTTGCATGGCTTTTCATGATTGCCGTCCACGTTTATTATAATTCAGGAAGCTTTGTGAAAGAATCGGCGCTAACCGCCATCTTTTTCTTCTCCTGTCTTGTGTGGGGCTTCGCGTTTGAAAGAGGAAATCTTGTTCTGTATGCGATGGTTTTCCTGATGATTGGACTGGCGCTGCGGGATTCCTCCAATAAGGCGTTTAGGGAATTATCCTTGGTCATGGTTGCAGTTTCAGCGGGATTTAAGTTGTATCCTGCGCTGTTTGGATTCTTATGGATTGCTGAGAAGAGATATAAGGAAGCGGCAAGACTGGTGGTGTACGGTTTGGCGTCATTTTTTGTCCCATTTCTTTTTGTGGATAGTTTTACCAATTATTTGAGAACCTTTGTGCAGTATCTGGACAAGAAAATGTATTCGCACGCAAGCGTGTGGGGAGTCGTGATTGGCATGTTCGGAGATAACAGATATACGCAGACTGTGTGCAGGGTTTTCGTCATAGCGGTTATTTTATGGGCGCTGTACGCAGTGTTTGCAGACGGAATCAACTGGAAGACGCTTACGCTTCTTATGGCGACACAGACAATGATCATTCCGGAACAGTATGTTTATACATATGTTTTTATTGCGATTCCGTTGATTTGCTTTCTAAAGGAGACGTGCAGGCGTAGAATTGACTATTTGTATGCAGTTCTCTTTGCAGCGCTGTTTACGATGCCGCCGGTTATCAAGGAAGGATGGCGCGGCAGGCAGACATTCTGGATTTGGATGCTGATACTTGCGATTGTGTCGGTGGATGAAATCGTATTTCTGATTAGGAAAAGAAGAATGAAAGCATAGCAAAAATACCGCGGCAGACTGGTTATGTCATTCCGCGGTATTTCTGTCTGTATACTATATAATATAACTGGTACAGTATCTGTCTGTTCTATATTAAATCAGTTTCACACCGTTCTCCTGCATTTTCATCGCGCGGACTTTGCAGGACAATCCGAACAAGTTGATGAATCCTTCCGCGTCGTGATGATCATACATGTCGCCTGTTGTGAAGGAGGCGATACTTTCATTGTAAAGTGTGTACGGAGAAGTGGTTCCGGCTTTGATGATATTGCCTTTGTACAGTTTAAACTTCACTTCGCCGGTCACATACTGTTGCGTTGACTCGATAAATGCCTGAACTGCCTCGCGAAGCGGTGTGAACCATTTGCCTTCATATACGATCTGTGCAAACTTGTTGCCCATATCTGCCTTGAGTGCGTATGTGTCACGGTCAAGGATCAGTTCCTCGAGCTGCTGGTGCGCTTCGTAGAGGATTGTGCCGCCGGGCGTCTCATACACACCGCGGGATTTCATACCTACGACACGGTTCTCTACGATATCTACGATGCCGATACCGTGTTTTCCGCCAAGTTCGTTAAGTGCAGCGATAATCTCGGACACCTTCATCTTCTTGCCGTTGACGGAAGTAGGAACACCTTTTTCAAAAGTCATGGTTACATATTCGCCTTCATCGGGAGCCTTCTCAGGCGTTGTGCCGAGAACTAACAGATGCTCATAGTTCGGCTCGTTAGCAGGCTCTTCCAGCTCCAGACCTTCATGGCTGATATGCCATAAGTTACGGTCGCGGCTGTAGCTGGAATCAGCGGAGAAGGGCAGATTGATGCCGTGATTACGACAGTACTCAATTTCCTCTTCGCGGGAATTTAAGGTCCATTTTTCATTTCTCCATGCTGCGATGATTTTCAAATCGGGAGCAAGTGCTTTGATGCCAAGCTCGAAACGAATCTGATCGTTACCCTTACCGGTAGCGCCGTGGCAGATTGCGGTAGCGCCTTCCTTGCGGGCGATCTCAACTAATTTCTTAGCGATGACAGGTCTTGCCATAGATGTACCGAGCAGATATTTATTCTCGTAAACAGCGTGCGCTTTGACGCAGGGCATAATGAAATCGTCGCAGAATTCATCAGTCAGGTCTTCTATGTAGAGTTTGGATGCGCCGCTTGATAATGCTCTTTCCTCAAGACCGTCAAGCTCTTCCGCCTGACCGCAGTTACCGCACACGCAGATAACTTCGTAGTCGAAGTTTTCTTTTAACCAAGGAATGATAACGGTCGTGTCAAGTCCGCCTGAATAAGCAAGAACTACTTTTTCTTTCATAATATAATCTCCTTTTTGTAAATGTTTTATGGTTTATGTGTTGCATTTATATAGGAAATCAGCTTTCCGATACATTTGTTCCTAAGTTAATATACAACAAGTCGATACAGAATGCAAGTGCAAAATCATGCATATTTATATAAAAATTTTAATAATTTATGCATAAATACAAAATATATTTGCATATTATGCATAAATAGCGAATTATTATGCAAAAAAGGGGAGAAGGAAATGCGTTTACGGAAGGGAGGTCAGATTATGAACGACATTGGAAGAATGAAGAATATGAACCAGCCTTTACAAATTGGCAGAACATGTCACCATCGGTAAAGAAGACCTATACGCGGGCATAATATGACGCAAAGACAGACGCATAGTATACGAGGATGATATCGTATTGACGGATATTGACGGTTATTGGTAAAAAAGTATTGACAAAGGCAGCAGCGCGTCATATTATAATATGTAGTTAGCAAAAACTAACCACTATCAAACATAAGGATGTCTGACGAAGTCCGGCATCCGTTGTTTCACACATGCGGTTAGCGACAACTAATTCACATTCCAAGGGAGGTGTATGCATGATGCCGCTTACATTAGCAGAAGTCGGGGAGGAAAACATCATCAGGAAAATCGGGGGAAAGCAGGAAGTAAAGACACATCTGGAGAACCTCGGTTTTGTTGTGGGAGGGGCGGTCACGGTGATAAACGCCATCGGAGGCAATGTCATCGTGAATGTGAAGGACTCCCGTATCGCAGTCAGCAAAGAGATGGCGCAGAAGATCATGGTCTAGTGCATATGAAATGAGGAGGATAAGAGGAGGATAACGAAAATGAAAACATTGAAAGAATCGAAAATCGGCGATACCGTCCGGGTGGTGAAACTCCACGGCGAGGGGGCGGTCAAGCGCCGGATCATGGACATGGGACTGACGAAGGGCGTGGATGTGCAGATCCGTAAGGTAGCGCCTTTGGGAGATCCGATTGAAGTGACCGTCCGTGGCTATGAACTTTCTATCAGGAAAGCGGATGCGGAGATGATTGAGGTAGAAGGCGTATAAGTCGTATAAGTTGGGAAGAATATCTGTGCAGGGGTTTTATCCCCTTTATTTTCAAATCGATAGTTAGATATGACTAATTAAGAATGGAGGAAAATCATGAAGATGAGAATTGCTCTCGCAGGCAACCCGAATTGTGGAAAAACAACGCTGTTTAACGCCCTGACGGGTTCCAACCAGTTTGTCGGAAACTGGCCGGGCGTTACGGTGGAAAAAAAGGAAGGAAAGTTAAAGAAGCATGATGGCGTGACCATCACCGATCTTCCGGGAATCTATTCCCTATCCCCCTACACACTGGAGGAAGTAGTGGCAAGAAATTACCTGATCGGTGAGCGCCCTGATGTAATACTGAACATTATTGACGGCACAAACTTAGAGAGAAACTTATACCTGACCACGCAGCTTTCTGAGCTTGGCATCCCTGTTGTCGTTGCCGTCAACATGATGGATGTGGTGGAGAAAAACGGCGACAAGATTAATACGGCGGAATTGTCAAGGGCTTTGGGGTGTAAGGTGGTAGAGATATCCGCCTTGAAAGGAAACGGAATTATGGAAGCAGCAGAGGCGGCAATCGATGCGGCGAAGAACGGGAAAACCGTTCCCATGCATACTTTTTCCGGAACAGTGGAGCATGCCCTTGCCCATATCGAGGAGGCGGCGGTGCACGGACTGCCGGAGGAACGGCAGCGGTGGTATGCCGTCAAGCTGTTTGAGCGGGACGATAAAGTTTTAGAACAGTTGAAGCTGAGCGAGTCTGTTCGTTCCCATATCGAAACGGACATCAGGGCGGTCGAGGAGGAGATGGACGATGATGCGGAATCCATCATTACCAACGAGCGGTATATCTATATCGGCAGTATTATCAAAGGATGCTTAAAGAAAAAGTCCGCAGGAAAGTTGACCAGTTCCGATAAGATTGACAGGATCGTTACAAACCGTTTTCTGGGACTGCCAATTTTTGCTGCCATCATGTTCCTTGTGTATTACATATCCATGGTGACGGTAGGCGCCTCTGCTACGGACTGGGCTAATGACGGACTGTTCGGCGACGGATGGCATCTGCTCGGCATCGGCTCGTCTGCATATGGGGAGGCAGATGAAGAATACGGGGATGCGGCGCTTATTGTGGATGGCTATGATGCTTATGTGGGAGAAAACGGTGTGGCTCCCACAGGCGACTTCCCTTATGAGGTAGCGGATGATGAAACGCTGGAAGTGACGGTGGAAACGGCTTCTCTTGCGGATTATGAGGCTGCGCTTGCAGTGATGGAGCAGTATAGCGAAGAGCCTGATCCTGCAGCTTACGGCGTATGGGTTCCCGGCGTTCCGGTTCTGGTAGGCAATGCGCTTGAAGCTGTGGGAGTGGCAGACTGGCTGGCGGGACTGATTAATGATGGTATCGTGGCCGGTGTGGGCGCGGTACTCGGCTTTGTGCCGCAGATGCTTGTTTTGTTCCTGCTCCTTGCGTTCCTTGAGGCATGCGGCTATATGGCGCGTATCGCATTCGTGCTCGACCGTATTTTTCGCAAGTTCGGATTGTCCGGTAAATCTTTTATCCCGATGCTGATTGGTACGGGCTGCGGCATTCCGGGTATCATGGCGTCAAGAACGATAGAAAATGAACGCGACCGCCGTATGACGATTATGACGACCACGTTTATCCCCTGCGGTGCAAAAGTACCGTTTATCTCCATGGTTGCCGGCGCAATCTTCGGTGGTTCCGCATGGGTGGCGACGAGCGCGTATTTTGTAGGTATGGCAGCGATCATTATTTCCGGCATCCTATTAAAGAAGACACGTATGTTTTCCGGCGACCCGGCTCCTTTCGTTATGGAACTTCCGAACTACCATATGCCGACTGCGAGTAATGTACTGCGCTCTATGTGGGAACGCGGATGGTCTTTTATTAAGAAGGCAGGGACGATTATCCTGCTTTCCACTATCGTCATTTGGTTTACGACTTACTTTGGATTTACTTCCGAGGGATTCAGGATGCTTGCAGAAGAGGAGATGGATCAGTCGCTCCTTGCGGTAGTCGGCAGTGCGATTGCATGGATTTTCACACCGCTCGGATGGGGGAACTGGCAGGCGGCAGTGGCTTCCATCACCGGACTTGTGGCAAAGGAAAATATCGTCGGTACAATGGGGATCCTCTATCCCGGCGGATGGTCTGAGATTGGCACAAACTTTAGTCAGATAGCGGGATATTCCTTCCTTGTGTTTAATCTTCTGTGCGCGCCCTGCTTTGCGGCAATCGGCGCCATCAAACGGGAGATGAACAATACGAAATGGACGTGGTTTGCAATTGGTTATCAGTGTGGGCTGGCTTATGCGGTGGCGCTGATGGTTTATCAGATTGGATCGGCATTTACGGGAAATATGAATGTTATTGGTCTGCTTGCAGCCGTTGTCATTCTCGGCGCTATGATTTATATGTTGTTCAGACCGTATAAGGAGGCGACGAAGCTTACCACAGATGTGAAACTTAAAATGGCAAAATAGCAGAGCTCTTATCATATAGACATATACGACGGCCCGGTTTATTCGGGCTGTCATTGTCGGTATGGTACGTGGTAAGAGAAAAAAGGAAAATCAGTGTTTTAGTCCGACCTTAAAATAGATAGGATACACTTTTTCATTGCTTCATAACTTTCCGGGGTGATGTCATGTTCCATCTTGCAGGCATCGCTCGCCGCAATCTTGGGATCGACGCCAAGATGAACCAACCAGTCCGTCAGCAGGGTGTGACGTTCATAGACACTTTCCGCAATCTTTCGCCCCTCGTCTGTCAGATGGAGATAACCGTCCTCCGAAACGGTGATGTATCCGCGGTTTTTCAGGTTTTTCACGGCGACACTCACGCTTGGCTTTGAAAAATTCAGTTCAGTCGCGACATCAATGGAGCGCACCGCAGAGAGGCGCCTGCTCAAGATTAGTATTGCTTCTAGGTAATCCTCAAGGGATTCCTCAGCTTTGTGCCGGATATAACTCATAGTGTAACTGCACTCCTTTCCGGGACGGAAAACCTGCCCGTAAAATAATCCTAACACTTTAGGGAGGGAGGTGCAAGGGCTGACGGCGAAAAGGATGTTAGCATTTATATTTTTCGTTACTGTTCACAGGTCGGCTTGACACAAAGAAACCGATGGTATAGACTGAATACTGTCGAAACCATCGGTTT
>VSOA01000104.1 GCA_009774585.1 Lachnospiraceae bacterium | reverse complement strand
TGGAAACCATCAAATAATATACAAGTAAAATCGGAGAAGAGATGCATGTCAAAGTTCTTATGAACATGCAGTATGCGATTGAGAACGGAAAAGTGTTCGTGTTGGAGGCAAACCCAAGAGCGTCGCGTACCGTACCGCTTGTTTCTAAGGTATGCAATATTCGTATGGTGCCGATTGCGACTGATATTATCACTTCGGAACTGACAGGACGTCCCTCACCGATCATGGAACTGAAAGAACAGGTCATTCCGAATTACGGCGTGAAAGAGGCGGTGTTCCCCTTCAACATGTTCCCGGAAGTAGACCCGATTCTCGGGCCGGAAATGCGTTCGACAGGAGAAGTGCTCGGTTTGTCGCGTTCTTACGGCGAAGCGTTTTTCAAGGCGCAGGAAGCGGTGCAGTCGAAACTGCCGCTTGAGGGAACGGTGTTGATTTCCGTAAATAAAAAAGATAAGGACGAAGTAGTTGAAGTGGCAAGGAGCCTTGCCGGAGACGGATTTAAGGTGGTGGCTACGGAAGGCACTTACAACCTCATTACGGCGGCGGGCGTCCCGGCAATGAAGGCTAAGAAGCTTTATGAAGGACGTCCCAATGTGGGCGATATGATTACGAACGGAGATTTTGATCTGATCATTAATTCTCCCGTCGGCAAAGACAGCGTGCATGATGACAGTTATCTGCGCAAGGCGGCGATCAAGGCGAAAGCACCGTATATTACGACGGTCGCTGCCGCAAAAGTGACCGCGGAGGGAATCCATTATCTCAAGACCCATGCGGGCAGTGAAGTCAAATCTTTGCAGGAACTGCACGGGGAGATACATGACAAAGAGTAAAGTATCATTTATGTGAATGATTTAACGGAAAAACAAAGCCTTTCTTCATAGGGATGGAGAAGGCTTTGTTTTTTGTGATAGGAAACTACACAGTTTTTTGAGGTTTACATCGTGATATTCACGGGCCGTCGCAACCACAATATTTCTGTTTGACAGATTGCAAAGACTGTGATATTCTATCAGAAAATTTGAATCTGAAATACAAGTTAAAAGAACAATATCGAGGATAACTATGAACACGATAAACAGCCTATCATTTATTATGATTATTCAGGTGCATCAGATTTTTCACAATACGGTCACAGCCTGAGCCGGTACAAACCGACAAAGCGCATGGCCGTAGGACGAAAGGTCTTATTTGGCTATGCGGTAATCAGGGTAGAAGATAGGAGAACCGCATGGGACATACACGTAAGTGTATGGAACAGGCGGTTTTTTCGTGAATGAGGGAGGAGAAGCAATGTATGCAATCAAGGCAGAGGGATTATCGAAGACATTCCGGGTGAAGGTTAAGGAAAAGGGGATGCGCGGGAGCATCCGGGCAATCCTGCACCCTCAGATGAGAGATGTGAGGGCGGTGGATAACGTCTCGTTCGCGGTGGAAGAGGGTGAGATGCTGGCGTTTATCGGTCCGAACGGAGCGGGAAAGAGCACGACGATCAAGATGCTGACGGGTATTCTCTATCCGGATGACGGTAAAGTGAATGTGCTGGGGCTTGATCCGACCAAGAGCCGAAAGCAGCTTGCGTATCGTATAGGGACCGTATTTGGGCAGAAGGAACAGCTTTGGACGCATTTGACGCCTTACGATAATTTCCGGTTTTTCGGGGCAATCTATGACCTTTCCGATCGGGAGACGGAGACGCGGATTGCGGAACTTGCGGATCGTTTTGGACTGGATGCATTTATTAATACGCCTGTACGGAATCTTTCACTGGGACAACGCATCCGCTGTGAGATTGTGGCGTCGCTTATTCATAAGCCGAGTGTACTCTTTCTGGATGAGCCGACAATTGGTTTGGATCCGGTGGTGAAGGAGAATATCCGCGAACTGATCAAGCAGATGAATCGTGAATATCACACCACGATTTTTCTGACGAGCCATGATGTGGGGGATATTGAGAAACTCTGTAAGCGCATTATCATTGTGAATATGGGGAAGATTGTGCTGGATGATTCCATGGAGCATTTGAAGCGATGCTATTTGGAAAGGGAGAATCAGGTACATGGTGCGGCGCTCGGAGATGCTGACTCTTCTTCCGTATCGCTGGAAGATATTATCATGAAAATTTATCAGGAGGGAGGACATGCAGAATGCCTACGCGTAAATATGCAGTGATCTACCGGGCGGTTTTGATGGAAAATCTACAGTACATAGCAAATATAGCAATGGGATTTTTTGGATATTTTGTTTTCATATTTATATTTATCAAGCTCTGGGACTATATTTACCGGATGCCCGGAGAATTGATTGCGGGTTATACGAAGGAGCAGATGATCTGGTACGTTATGATGACGGAGATGATCTGGTTTGGTTCCAATACGGGAGCGGTGGCAAGGCAGGTGTCGACTGATATCCGGGGCGGCAATATTGCATACTTGATGAATAAACCGTACCACTACGCGTTGTATATTCTGGCGAAGTATACAGGAGAATGGAGCATCAGGCTGCCGATGTACGTGCTTCTTGCGGTGGTAATCGGTGGGAGTATGGTAGGAGCGGTTCCGGGTTTTCGGATGATAACGGTTCTGCCGATGATACTCTGTATCGTTCTCGGTATCACCATCAATGCGGTCTTCAAGATATGTATCGGACTGATTTCCTTCTGGATCGAGGATGCCACCCCTTTCCAGTGGCTGTATGACAAACTGCTTCTGGTGGTGGGGACTGTTTTCCCGATTGAGATTTTCCCACAATCATTACAATTCTTATTTAAATTTACACCAATTTATCCGGTGTGCTACGGTCCGGCGAAGCTGGTCGTAGACTTTCAGGAGGAGAAATGTGTTGAGATTCTGTCGATGCAGGCTCTGTATCTGGCTGTGGGATGCGCATTGATGTTTTTGATCTATCGAAAGGGGGTTAAGAAGCTGTATGTTAACGGCGGTTAGAATGCAGCTGCGGGTCTGCCTGCTGTCTGTCAAATATAATATTATGCGGGAGATGGCAAATCCTGTTACGTTTGTGACGAATGTTGTCTTTATGATATTAAACGATGCGGCAATACTTGTGCAGTGGTTTATCCTGTTCCGGCTGCGGGATGATATCGGGGGATATACGATACGGGAAGTGCTGCTGTTGTGGGGGCTGACTGCGGCTTCTTTTGGTCTGTCACGCGTTTTGTTTACGAGGGCATTCTCATTGTCGGAACTGATTATCAGCGGTAAGCTGGATTCTTATCTGGTGCAGCCGAAGAATGTACTGCTTAGCGTGGTGACTTCCGCTACGAATATCTCGGCAATCGGAGATTTGCTGTATGGTCTGATTCTTTTAGGATTTTGCGGTTTCAGCATGCGGCTGTTATTTCTGTTTCTTCTGTTTACGGTGACCGGCACAGTGATTCTCACTGCATTTGCCGTTATCTTGGGGAGTCTGTCTTTCTGGTTTGTGAGGACCGAGATGGTGGGAAATCAGATGGTGTCGGGGATGATTAGTTTCATGACTTATCCGAACGGAATTTTCCAAGGAATATCCAGATTTCTGCTGTATTTTATCATTCCGGTGGGGATGGCGGTCTATCATCCGGTGCATCTCATGACGGAATTTGACGCGGGGATGTTTTTGGAAGTAATCGCGTATGCGGTTTTGCTTATGGCAGCGGCTGTCATTGTATTCTACAGAGGGCTGAGACGATATTCCTCCAGTAGTCTGATGGAGGCGAGAATGTAGCGGGAGAATAAAAAGTCGTTTGCGGTACGGATAAGCGGAGTGCTTACCGGCGCCGCAGACGATTTTTTTGTGCAGAATCCACTCTTAAGACAATTTTAATAGTATCTTAAATAAATTAGTACTTGACATTACATAGTAGTAGGTTTAATCTGATACTAGTACGAGAAGTACATATCAAGCCTGTGCAAGAGGAAACTTCGCTAAGAAGTACTATATCTCGTACCGGAGAATGCCTAAAGACAAGGCATTCTTCGTACAGATTGGAGTGTCTGTGAGCAGCCGCATACAGATTAACAGGGCGCGTCGCCTGAGTGCATAAACGCCCGGGAATGGAGTATTATGAATCCGCAATTTAAAAAAGGAGTGTTGGAGCTTATCGTTTTAGAGTCCGTGCACCAGAAGGATATGTACGGATACGAACTGGTAGAGGAAGTCTCGCAGGTAATCGATGTGAATGAAGGGACGATATATCCATTGTTAAAAAGGCTTACAAACGAGCGCTATTTCGAGACTTATCTGCGGGAATCGTCCGAGGGACCACCGCGGAAATACTATCATCTGACGGCTGCCGGGGTATTGTATCTCGATAGTCTGGCGGCGGAGTGGAAAGAATTTCAGGCAAGAGTCAATAAGTTTCTGGAGGGGAGGGGCGGACATGAATAAAGATAAATTTCTGACAGAGTTAAGAGCCTATCTGAATATTTTGGAGAAGCAGGAGCAGGAAGACATTCTGGAAGAGTACGCGCAGCATATTGATATGAAAATACAGAAGGGACTAAGCGAGGAGGAGGCGATCAACGATTTTGGTCCGGTAGAGGAGTTGGCGGCAGAGATTCTGGAGGCTTATCATGTAAATCCCGAATTTCGCAGACAAGGTTTTTCTTTTAAATTGCCAAGGCTTAAGACGGGCGTCTTGCGCAATCCGACACTGTCAAGGGCAAATCAGGGATTCGCATTTTCCCAGAATAGAGACGACAATATGCAGGAAGAGGAGAACAGTATCAAGCAGGCGGGCAGTCGGTTTAAGGAGATTGTGACGAGAGCAATGCGCTGCGTCGGCAAAGTTTTCCGTTTGGTATGCACGAAATGCCGTGTATTCGGAGGATGGCTCACGAAGCCATTTAAGGGCAGAAGGAGGAAGCCTGATGAAGGGATAGAAGAGAACGTGGCGCAGGCGGAAAGGACAAAAGAGATGGGTGGATATGCAGGAAGGTTTTTCAGAGCAATCGGAAAAGGAATCGTGATATTGTGGAGATGGTTTATCACATTTTGCATCTTTTGGCTGAAGTTTATGTGGAATGCGGCGTGGTTGATGTTTGCTGTAATCTGTGCCGGCATGGCAATGATCACTTTGCTGGGTGTTGGAGTAATACCGGTTTTCTTAGTGCAGAGATATCCGTTTATCGGACTTTTCCTGATGAGTCTGGGAGGACTGCTTTGTTTTGGTGCATTGGCCTACGGAGCATTCAATATGATGATCAGGGGAAAAAAGGACGGCGGAGACGAAAGCAGCGTTCAAGATTTGAAAGAAGAGGTGGCTGAGGAGGTGTCATATGAGCAGACAGTGTAAAATATCGATTGTTATGTTTTGCGTAGGCGTACTGCTTTGTGGAATCGGTATGGGAATAGCTTTTACGGAATTTAGCGGACTTGCTTATGGCGGTACACAGATTCTGGGTGGGACGGATATGAAGACGGCGAATCTGGATGTAGAATTTGAACCGGAAGAAGAGGTCTGGAATATTGTGGGGACCAAATTGTGGCATCAACGTTATTATGGTTATTATGGCGGAGTGAGTGATACAGATGTCCGGACAGACAACAGTGTTCCGTTAAATACCGTGCGATTCAGCGTGACATATAACGCAAAGCGTGTGGAACCTTTTACTTCTCTGGATCTTGACAGTGCAACTATCGGTTTCGGCTGGTACTGGAATGAAGACGATGAACTGGCGCTTATGATGGAGGCGAAGGATCAGGTTCTGCAGAACTTGAAAGAAGGAAGACTAGTCTCTTTCGATGTTGTGGAGATAGAGCAGGTGGAAGTTTTTGTGAATCCGCAAAATGCCGAGGATGTGAAGATTCTGTACTGATTATAAATGTGAGATGCCCTGCTGCATAGCAGGGTATTTCTATGCACGGACCGTAATATTTCAGACTTAATGCCGGCGCAAGTAGTTTCATTGTGTCGACCGCCTTTTGTTTCTATGGAAAATATGCTATTATAACATCAAATCAAAAAAAGGGGAATACATGATGAAAAAAAGAGGAATTGTGTTGCTTCTGGCGATTACCGTGACGGCTGGTGCGATTGGCGGGTGCGGTAAAACAGGACAAGAGAACCAATCGACAGGTTTGCAGATGGAAAATGAAGAGGAAGTTTCCGGTGATACTGATGCTGCGGGTATGCAAAATCAGACGGCGGAGCAGGCTGACGGCTCCGCGCCGGATGAGCAGATTTCTCAAGGAGCGGAGAAAGAGAGCGGGGACGACGAAATTTTCTTTCCGACTTATACGGGACCGTTTTCGGCGAAGGAAGCGGCGGTGAATGAGGATATCGGGGTGACGCCGTGTGTGGCGCCGTACACGATAGAAGCGGATTTGAGCAATGTCGATAATCTGTGGCAGTTTTATCTGGGAGATGAGCAGAAGGAGATGATTGCACAGAATGGATTCGTCGTATGCGGAGACGCTGGAAGGGAATTTTTTGAAATCTATGAGATAAACAGATATGTCCCGGTTGCAAGTTTTGTGACAGTGGACTCGCTGATGCATACGTATCATCTGTACTTTGCGCATCTTTTGAAGAAAGTGGAGAAGCAGTATTTGCGGGAAGCGCTCGTGCAGTTGAGTGACAGAATGCTCGCCGACAGTCTGACGCAGTATGAGGCTTTGAAAGGCAGCGAGTGGGAGGAAGCCGCAAAACTTAATGTTGCGTTCTTTACGGTGGGAATGAAGCTGTTAGACGATAAGACACAGATCAATGCCGATGTGAAAGAGGTTGTAGAGTATGAACTGGAGCATATATATGCCTCCGAAGGGATTGATGGATCGAGAATGTATGACAGTCTGACCGGTGCTTTTGAGGATTACACGCAATATATCCCCCGTGGTTATTATGAAGGCGATGAGGAACTGGAAAGCTATTTCCGTGCGATGATGTGGTATGGAAGGATTCATTTCAGACAGGAAAGTGAGGAGATGGATAGGAGTGCGCTTCTGATAGCGCAGGCGGCTGCGGAGGATGAAGAAGCTTATCAGTTATGGGGTTCTGTTTATGAGGTCACTTCCTTCTTCTCGGGAGCCAGTGACGATGCAGGCATATATGAGTACATCCCGTTACTTCAGGAGATTTACGGGGAAAATGTCAAGACGGCGGATTTAAAGGACGACAGTGAAGCTTTTAGCCGGTTTCATGCCGCTACAGCAGATTTGCGGGCGCCTATGGTCAATTCGCTGGTGATTGAAGATGGTGAAAATAATGTGATACCGGGGTTCCGGTTTATGGGGCAGAGATTTACGATTGACGCAGCGGTTATGCAGAAGCTCGTTTACAGCAGTGTCAGTGAGACGGCGGATGGAGAGAAACGCATGCTTCCCGATGTGCTGGATGTGCCGGCGGCGCTTGGCAGCGATACCGCACTTGGCATTCTGGAGCAGGGCGGGGAGGCAAAATATCCGCAGTACACGGAGAATATGAATCTGCTTCGGAATGCTCTTGCAGCGGAAAATAAGGAAATGTGGTCGGGAAGTTTGTATTCTAACTGGTTAAATACGCTCCGCCCGCTCTTGGAAGTGAAGGGTGAAGGATATCCCGTGTTTATGCAAAGCGAGGAATGGCGGAAGAAAAATTTAGAGTGTTTCGCGGGAAGCTTTACAGAATTAAAGCATGATACAATTCTATATACCAAACAGGTGCTCGCCGAGATGGGCGACGCATATGACGACAGCGCCGACGACAGGGGATATGTAGAACCCGAGCCGCTTGTCTATCTGCGGTTTAAGAATCTGTCCGACTTGACGGCGCAGGGATTGAAGAATTACGGAATGCTCAGTAAAGAGGAAGAGGAGAACTTATTGCTCCTTTCTGAGATGGCGGATACCTTGCTTGAGATTTCTAAGAAGGAATTGCAGGACGAAGTTCTGACGGATGAGGAATACGAGTTTATCAGGGGCTATGGCGGAAGTATCGAACATTTCTGGATGGAGACGGTCAAGGATTTAAATGACGGGAGCGGTGTGGCTACGCAGGAAGCTCCGGCGGCGCTCGTGGTGGATATAGCGACGAACCCGAATGGCGAAGTGCTGGAAGCCGGAACAGGTGATCCGTCTATTATCTATGTAGTAGTGAAGGTGGATGGGAAGATTAAGATTGCCAGCGGCAGTGTATTTACATTCTATCAGTTCAAATGGCCGTTGGAAGATCGTCTGACAGACAGTAAGTGGCATCAGATGCTTGGCATCCAACAGAGTGAAGAGGGTGAGTGGGTGTATGAAAAGGATTCCACCATCAGACAGCCCGAATGGACGGAAAGTTATCGATATATTTATGAGCGGGAATAGCATGGCGTTATTTATTGGAAACAGATAAAATATGAGGAAGATAAAACGGAAACATAAGATAGCAATATACGGTATCGTGGCGTCGGTGTGCATCGGCGCCATTGTGTATCTGTTGTGGCGGAGCGGGGGCTTCCTGCCGCGATGGATCACATGGGAAAATGGCAGTTTTTGGGATGGGTCTCGACAGTACGAGGTGATATTGGCACACAAAAAGGTGGGAGTGCGGCTAAGCGGAGACGTGGTATGGACTTCCCCCAAAGATCTGCGGGTCCAGCAGGCATTGTCCTGCGATATCGATCATGACGGACAGGACGAATTGGTACTGCTTTGCTGGAGAATAGGGCGTTACGGTAAGAGTAAGCCCTTCTGGGTGGAAGAGAATGAGCGGAAATGGTCGCAGCATATTGCGGTATATGAGTACAACGAAGGCAATGTCAGACCGAAATGGATGTCTTCCTATATCGGATTTGATGTGGAGAAGGTTGCGGGCGGTGACAGGGCAGCGTATGTAAGGGCAGCAGACGAGGTATCGGAGCATGAGAGGGAAGGAAGCCGGGCGGCAGAGCAACGCCTGCAAAACAGGTTGTTTCTGACGGACACGGATGGAAAGATGACATGCTGGTTCTGGGATTCGTGGGGATTCACCAAGGAAATGACAGATGTGTCGTTTGCTGTATTTGGAGATAATCTGATTCATGAGCCAATTTATCAATATGGTTTACTGAACGATGATTTTTCTTTCCTATACCAAAACATAGCGAGTGTCATAGAAGAGAGCGATATCACAGTGCTCAATCAGGAGACGCCTTTTACTGACAATCCGGCTATGTACAGTGATTATCCGCGATTCGCAACGCCGGCTCAGGTGGGAACGGCAGTCTCGGACGCCGGGTTTGATGTGGTCACTTGTGCGACAAATCATGCGTTTGATCAGGGAATGAAAGGAATTGATTTCACGAAAAAATTCTTTGAAGAAGAGGATATCGTCTGTCTGGGCATACAGAGCACGCACGAGAAAGAATACCACCCATATGACATTATCGTCAGAAATGGACTCCGGCTTGCAATGTTAAATTATACATATGGGATAAACGGAAACAGGATCTCAAAAGAGAATCCTTATGCGGTGCATCTGCTGGAGGATGAGAAGCAGGTACGGACGGATATTGAGACGGCGAAGGCGGATAGTGATTTTGTGATTGTTTTTGCGCATTGGGGAACAGAGTATGCGGAGGAGCCGGACAAATTTCAGAAGAAATGGACGCAGCTTTTTTTGGACAGTGGGGTAGATGTAACGGTCGGCACACATCCTCATGCGCTTCAGCCGTATGAAATGCTCGAGGGGAGTGACGGACATAGGATGTTAGTCTATTACTCTATCGGGAACTATATCAGTGCGCAGTCTGAGAAATCATGCGTGAAAGGCGGAATGGCGGATTTCACTGTGTCGCTTACGACCGACGGATACCGGATTACGGAATATGGTTTGCGGCCGCTTGTGATAACATGGGAAGAGGGCAGAAAATGTGTGGTAGATTTTGAGATTTCCGCAGAGTAGTATGAGAAGTACTTCTAAGACTCATGCCAGCGGGCATTTCGTTAAGAAGTACTGCGATTTGCTTAGCAAATCGCTCTCACACTGGAGAATGCCAAAAATGCGGCATTCTCCGAACGGATTTCAAAATAACAGATTGCAAAAATTGTAAAAATGTAGTATATATAAGTAGACCGTAGTGCAACAGAATAACAGGGGCGCTGGACACAAGTCCGGCTGAGATGCAGAGGCGTAATGTCGCTTCCGGTCCCTTGAACCTGATCCGGGTAATGCCGGCGTAGGAAGAATATTCGACGTGACAGTCCGTCCGTATGGAGGACTGCAGCTGTTTGAGCAACAGAATAGATGTCGTTTTTTTCGTACCGCGTTATGCCTGAATGCACGCGGTACTTTTTTAATATGGAGGAAACGACTATGACACAAAAAAACAAAATCCGTGCCCTGACAGAGGGCGCAATCATGATTGCCGCGGCAACGGTATTGGGATATTTACGGATATTCCGTTTTCCGTTCGGAGGTTCCATTGACTTGGCGCTGGTGCCGATTCTGGTTTACTGCCTGCGCTGGGGACCTAAATATTCGCTGATGTGCTGTTTTGTCAACGGTGTATTGCAGTATTTTCTGGGCGGCGGCATTGCGATTTCATGGCAGTCCATGCTGCTTGACTATGTGGTGGCGTACACGCTCGTATTCCTGTGCGGTTTCGGGGCGGGTAAGAAGTTCGGCTGGCTGTGGGGCACCGTGCTGGGTTCTTTCGGCCGCTGGGTATCGTTGACGCTGTCCGGCGGGCTGCTGTGGTACATGTATATGCCAGAGGTATTCTTAGGAATGCCGATGAACAATCCTTGGGTTTATTCGATGCTTTTAAACGGTGTGCTTGTATTGGCGGTTATGGCAGTGGATTTGGCGGTGCTGGGAATCATGCAGAGTGTTCCGGTATTGAGAAAGATTGTTATGGCTAAGCAGATGATGGACGGAGAGTGAATTTCAAAAAATTTTACTAGGAACAATTCCATTTCTTATGATATACTTAGAATGTTTATGATTTGTATTTTAACGGACGGAGGAATGGAAAGTGGAAAGAGAAAAGTTAGGCTCGCGGATGGGATTTATCTTACTGTCTGCGGGATGTGCAATCGGAATCGGGAACGTGTGGAGATTTCCCTATATTACGGGACTGTATGGTGGAGGCGTATTCGTGCTCTTCTATCTGTTCTTTCTGATTACAATGGGTATTCCGGTCATGACTATGGAATTTGCCGTGGGACGCGCTAGTCGTAAGAGTATCATCAAGAGTTATACGGCACTGGAGAAACCGGGACAGAAGTGGCATTT
>VSOA01000103.1 GCA_009774585.1 Lachnospiraceae bacterium | reverse complement strand
GCTCTCAAGCATTAGAATACCAAAATCAAATGGTTCTCAAGCGATAAAACAGTGGCTCCGAAGCGTTAGAATATTCACTGTGCGTCTAAGCGTCTGCGGACAGAACTTTTTTTGACTTCTTTGTTTGGGAATATATACTCATCAACTGACACATCAAACATTGTAATGAGTTGAATAAACAGCTCAATACTCGGATACTGCCCCTCATTCTCAATCGCTTGAATATGTCTGGGAGCATAGCCGATAATACCAGAAAGCTGCTCTCTTGTTATCCCTCTGGATTCACGGGCTTTTTTGATTGCCTGTCCAATCGGAGTAAAGTCGAAGTCAAAATGAATGTTTCTTTCGTCCATTAGCTCACCACCTATACTCTGAAAATCTTACTCTTATATTTTACAGAGATATGGCTTCCAGTCAAACGATGTATAATCTCCTAAAATAGGAGATTTTATATCCTGTTACAAGAGACGGAAATTCATATTTACATAGTTGATATAGTCCGCTTCACTGTCTATAATATATGAAAGCTGACGCTTGGAGAAAAAAATATTAAAAAAAGCGAGGGATTTTTGATATCCATACGACTACCTTTATGAAGCAGGAAAACATCTGCTCAGAAAGGAGTGGTCAAGGGAATGGACAAATATGTGCTTCAGACCAACAGTTTGTCAAAATCTTTTGGCAGAACAGAGATTTTACATGGAATCGATATGTCTATTGAGTACGGCGAGATTTACGGGCTTATTGGGCAGAATGGCGCAGGAAAAACGACCCTGCTAAGATTGATTAGCGGATTGATGAAGCCCACAAAAGGCACGGTGAATCTTCAAACGGGCAAACCTTTTATTGGGTATATGCCACAAAGTTGTCGATTTGATGATAATACAACTGTTTCTGAAATAATTCGCTTTTTTGCCCGATTGCGGAACGCAGATACCAAAGAAAGTGTTTTTCTTGGGAAAAAACTGAAATTGGATATGAGTAAAAAGGTCAAACACCTGTCACCTGGGCAACAGAAAAAACTGCAAATGATTATTGCAATGACAGGTGAACCAGATTTATATGTTCTGGACGAGCCAACGGCAGGCTTAGACCCCAATGCAACTTTTGAGATGAAAGGCATTATTAAGGGTATCCACCAGAAAGGGAAAAGCATCATCATTTCCTCTCATATTTTGCAGGATATGGACGAAATTTGCACCAACATTGCGATATTGCAAAACGGGCAACTGATATATGACAATGAAATTGAAAGCTCTTATATTTTCAAAATAGCCAACATTTCAAGACAGGTTCTCGAAATGTTAGCGAGCGATTTCTCCCTTTCAGTAGATAAGCTTGGAACTACACTTACCGCACAAATTACCAAGGAACAAGTTCCTCTGTTGATTTCTGCGTTGACTTCACACGACATTAGCATATTTGAGGTCACTGCTTGCAATGTGAAGCGCATAGTGCAGGAACAACTTCATTTAGAGGAGGTGCGAAAATGAGAATGGATATTCTGTCTCTTGTTAGACGAGATTTCAAAAAAGCAATGAACTTACGCACATTGGTTATTTGGATAGCTCTTGCAGGTATGGGAGTGTTCTTCTTTTATACATCGGGTGGTAGAACAAAATTAGTAGAGAGCGACCAGATTGAGTTTTTAGCATTGTTTCTTCCGCATATGATTTTCGGCTCATGGGCGGTACTATCGTCATATTTTGATTTGGTTTCGTCTGATAGAGAACACAATGTTTTAGACTGTATCATATGTTCGGGCATTCCGAAAACAAGAATCTTTATTTCAAAAGTCCTTGTTGCAGCAATCATGTCATTGGTTTTGTCCTTTATCTATATGACACCAGTTACTTGTGCCATCATTGGGCTTAGCGGCAACTTTGCACATATACTTGTACTGATACAGTATTTGCTTCCATTATGGGGATATATTATGGTCTATGCTACTATGGGTATGTTGATTTCAATACTTGCCCGTTCCTCAAAGGCAGCGCTCATTTGGAGTTTAGCAATAGGTTTACTGTTGATGCCCCGTTTCTTTGTTATGATAGTAGAGGGAATCGGAAAAGCATTTGGATGGACAACTCAGATGGTTGATAATTTCAGTCTGATAGCACCAGGAGTAATGATGCAGGCACTATCAGAAGTATCAGATATTTCAAGGTTTTCGCAGGCATCCGTCATTTTTGGTATCAGCATTATATCATTTCTAATAATTGCATATTTAACCTTTATAAAACAGGATGAATATAACTACGGTGAATAAGGAGGGATTTTCTATGAAAAAAGTTACGGTTTTATTAATCACAATTTTGATGATGGCAGTTTCATTGGTTGGATGCGGCGGCAATGACGATACTATTCAGACATGTATCATTTCAAATAGCAGCTATTCTTTGCAGGAAGAGTTGGAGTCAGCAAATCAAGAAGACGCTCTTATCGTTAATGAACCAGTTTATGCAAGCGTCCATTTTGTCGAGAGTCCAAAAGGCATGGAATATACCGTGAAATGGTATCTTGATGGTACTGAAATCAAATCTGAAACAAAAGCAACAGAAAAAGATATGCAGGACATTGTTGTGTACGAACTGGAGGCAGAGCAGGCAGCGGCTGGCTCTTTGAAGCTTGAGGTAATCTACAAGGATACTATATTGCTTACAAAGGAGCTTATAATTCAATGAGGTAGATGATTATATGAGTGTTTTCAAAGAGGAACGAGAACAAAAATTCATATCGGTGTATCACTCGTATGTCAGTGAAATATACCAGTATGTATATTTGCGAACGGGAATGAAAAAAGCTCTGGCTGAGGATATAACACAAGACATCTTTATGGATGTATATAGAGGGATGTCCGGGTTTAAGGGATTAAGCTCTGAACGAACTTGGATTTTCAAAATAGCCAGAAATAAGTTAAATGACTTTTATCGAAAGCAGTATAGCCCTAAATTTGAGATGGTTGAGATTGATGATTATATGGCAGAGTATCTCGAAGACCCATCCCAAGATATACAGGAGCTTTTGATTAAGTCATTTGAACGGGAAAAAGTTCGAGCCTGTTTAAACGGGCTGCCAGAACAATATAGAATTGTTTTGGTACTGAAATATATTGACGAAAAAACCGTTAAAGAGATTGCATCTATTGTAGAAAAGTCGCCAAAAGCCATAGAAAGCATTTTGCAGCGGGCAAAAAACGCTTTTATAAAAAGCTATGCAGGATATGAGAAAAGGAGGGACTACAATGCCAAGGAAAGATGAGTTTATCGAAAAAGCATTTGAAGTATTTGAACAGGACGGGATACCCACAGAGCAGCAAAGGAACATGATGCTCAGTCGTATATTAACAGAATGCAAAGCGGAGGACACTTCTGGTATTGGTAAGATTAAAAAAATGATTGTCACCTATCCTTGGAGGTTTGCTTTTACAGTTTCAGCCGTTCAAGCTGTTGTTTTTACTATGATTTTTGGAATACAGTACACAAATTTGTTTCTGAGTTTCTTTGGAGGGTAAATCTATGAAGCAGTTGATTGAAGCACTAAACCATCCTGCGGAAGCCTTTGCAAAAGGCAATAAAGCAGTTTCGTGGGGATTGGTGATAATTACGATACTACTAAATTCTGTTTTTGAGCCTGTTCTTCAGCATTTTTACGGAGTAAATCGACCAGAATTTGAGATGCTGAGAATGTTGAAAATCACAGGATATGGGATATTATCTTATGCTCTCATTTGCATTTTATTTTGGGCTGTATGCAGATGTTTGGGCAGTAACAGAACGGTATCAGACCATATAAAAGCATGGGGTATCTCATATGCTCCTACTGCAATTTGTGCTGTTGTAGTAGCTTTTACCGAAGTTTTCTTCTATCTATTCTGGAATAATACTATTTTCGGAATGATTTTGAACATTGTGTTTGTAGGCATTTTGATTTGGAAAGCCATTCTCTATTTCGTATATTTGAGAAATTTTGCATCTCTAAAAGGATGGCGTTTCTTTATTGCTTGTATCGTAATGGGACTAATTATTTTAATTATGGCAGCTCTAAATGGATATGTTGGCTTAAAAACTCCTGTTTTGTAATATGGGAGGTGATGTAATGGCAGATACTCAATGGATACTATGTCCAATTTGTAAAAACAAAACCCGCATTATGATACGGAAAGATACAGAGCTTAAAAACTTTCCACTCTTTTGTCCAAAGTGCAAGCAAGAAAGTTTGATACGAGTAAAAAAGTGTCATATTACAGTCATTAAAGAGCCAGACGCATAAGACGCAGAGCCGATGAACAAGTGAGCAATCACAGGTTCATCGGCTCTGTTCTTTATATGAATATAAATTGGACAAGCCCACCGAATAAAAAAAACGATGTTTCGGTGAGCCGTTTTGCTATGCCTTAAGCACTCTCCGACTTCGCTTTTGAAGTTTGGAGGGATTTTTATTGTCTGCAAGCAACAACTTCTACTTACATATACCATACCAAGGATGGGCGGATAACCTGCTAAAAAAATCCTCGTCAACATATGGGGGCTTTGTACCTCGAAAGTAGAAATCAAATCTCTATACAATAGAAATATATTCTCCTTAAACCGTAAAGGTGTGGTAGCCTTTGCGGTTTTTCTTTTGTCGTTTTTTGCTGAAATACGCCGCATGGCTCTTTCTGCCGTGGGATGCCGTTCCCCGCCTCTCAATCTGGATTTTAGCGATTTTCAAAATTCAGATTGGAGGTACTTACGGTGAAATATGCACCAAGAAAGGTCTATATCAAAGAAAACGGCGGCTATACGGAATTGTCTTACGAGGATTTCTGCCGCCGCAGGGAAGCGGACGGAACTTATAAGGACAAGTTCTTTATCCCCGTGCAGGGCTGTCTGATTGAGACGGAACAGACCCACTACATCGAGTTCTATCGGGACAAGGAACGGTGGCGTTATCTGCAAAAGCTCGATGCAGACAACAGCCTGATGTCTTTAGAAGCGATAGAAAATGCTGATGACAGCGGTAACGGTTTTGAGTTTATAGCTGATGAAGCGGTAAATGTTGCGGAAACCGTTGTCCGCAGAATGATGTTGGACAAGCTGAAATCTTCCCTCACATTGCTGTCGGAAGAAGAACGGACGCTTATACAACAGCATTTCTATGAGGGCAAATCGCAGGTTGAGTTGAGCCGTATCTATGGCATTAACCAGTCCAGCGTCAGCAGGCACATCATGAAAATCCTGCAAAAGCTCAAAAAACTTTTGGAAAATTAAATTTTCCGTGCATAGCCCCCTCATTTTTTCCTTTGGAAAAGTGAGGGGGCTTTTCTACGGGCTTCCCCAAGCTCCTTGACAACCGAATACCCATTCACCAAATACATTCTCTTTGTGATTGTGATGAGCAAAAGCGTGTGCAGCGGTACGCCATGACCTGCCAAAAAGCAGAAGCGATGAAAGGTGGTGAGCGGAAATTACCGACTCAAAATATCGGGCAGCCCCCGATTTCGCCATGACCCGCAAAGAGGACAATGATACTCCCGTCCAGTCACAGTCCGAGCGGTAGCCAACCCGCCGCAGGCAATGAGGGCGGCTCTGTCAGACCGACAGTTGGGGTGCGATTCCCGTGGCGTCAGTTCGCTGCTGACCGTTTGGTGACTTCCCTTACGTTTAACGTATCCGCATTTCGGGGTGTCGAGGACAAATAGAAATGCTCCTATCATATCAAGCCAGATGCAGGGCGGTCTATGGAAACAGGGCTTTGTTTTTATGCCCCGCTGACCTTAAACACTCCCCTGTATCTGGCTGCTACATAGGCAGGAACCCCCTGCCTAAATCCAGATAGGAGGTCAAACACATAATGGAAAGGACTATCAAGCGTGGGGACATCTTCTACGCAGACCTAAATCCCATTGTCGGCTCCGAGCAGGGCGGCAGACGACCCGTACTCATCGTTTCTAACGACATAGGGAACACCCACAGCCCCACCGTCATCATTGTGCCAATCACGAGCCGAGTGCATACAAAGGCAAAGCTGCCCACACATACCGAGGTAGGCAGCTTCGAGGGGCTTGACAAGAACTCCCTCATCCTTGCAGAGCAAATCCGCACCATAGACAAGCGTAGACTGGAGAACTACATCGGCAGGCTCCCCGAAAGCATCCTGCCAAAGCTCAACCGCTCCCTCGCCGTCAGCATAGACCTGGCGGCAAAGGCAGCGGCAACAGAACAGCAACCCTAAGTGATGCTTGTGCCTACTCCGCACAGGCTTATTTTTTTGACAGGAGGTTTTATGAACTACGCAGAGGTTCCCATCTGGGAGAAATACACCCTCACAATCGAGGAAGCCGCAAAGTATTTCCGCATCGGGGAAAAGAAGCTCCGCCAGTTGGCGGACGAACACCCCAACGCCAACTGGCTGATTATGAACGGAAACCGTGTGCAGATTAAGCGAAAGCAGTTTGAAAAAATGATTGATTCTATGGAAGTCATATAGTTGCAACGAGCTGAAATATCGGTATAATAGAGGTATGTCGTATCAAGGCTCGTTCCAGAACGGAAAGGAGCTTTACACTATGTCAGAAAAGAGACGTGACAATAAAGGACGGATACTGAGGACTGGAGAGAGCCAGAGAAAAGACGGGAGATACGCATACAAATATATAGACGCATTCGGCAAGCAGCAGTTTGTCTACTCATGGAAACTGGTAGCCACGGACAAGACCCCTGCGGGCAAGCGGGAGCTTCCTGCTCTGAGGGACAAGATAAAGGAAATCAGCAGGGACTTGGAGGACGGCATCGACACCATTGGCAAGAAGATGACCGTATGCCAGCTCTACGCAAAACAGAATGGTCTTAGGAAGAACGTAAAGCATGGCACGAAAAAAGGACGTGACTATCTTATGGGCTTGTTGCAGGATGACCCTTTCGGCATGAAAAGCATTGATGCCGTGAAGCAGTCGGACGCAAAGGAATGGGCGATACGGATGAGCGAGAAAGGCTTCGCTTTCCAGACCATCAGCAATTTCAAGCGTTCCCTAAAGGCGGCTTTCTACACCGCCATTGAAGATGACTGTATCCGCAAAAATCCATTCAACTTCGCCCTTGATACTGTCATTGAAGATGACAGGGAGCGAAAGGCAGCACTAACGCCGAAGCAGGAAGAAAACCTGTTAGCTTTCATGGAGCAGGATGCGGTGTATAAGAAATACCGTGACGAGGTGATTATCCTGCTCGGCACTGGACTTAGAATTTCAGAGTTTTGCGGTCTGACCACAGCTCTGGACTTCAAAAACCGCCAAATCAATGTAGACCATCAGCTTTTGCGGGATGCCGACATCGGCTACTATATCGAAACTCCAAAGACCAAGAACGGCATACGGCAGATTCCCATGAACGAGGAAGTCTACCAAGCGTTGAAGCGTGTGCTGAAGAATCGGGGCAATGCCGCCCCATTCAGTGTAGAGGGCTATAAAAACTTCCTGTTCCTCAAAAATGACGGGATGCCCAAGGTGTCAGCGAACTACGACAGTATGCTGAAAGGGCTTGTAAAGAAGTACAACAAGCAGAACAAAGAGCAGCTTCCGAACATCACGCCCCATATCCTCAGACACACATTCTGCACACGGTTAGCAAACGCAGGCATGAACCCCAAGGCGTTGCAGTATATCATGGGACACGCCAACATCACGATGACGCTGAACTATTACGCCCATGCGACCTACGATTCCGCAAAGGCAGAAATGGAACGTCTGGCGGCATAGCCGAATGGTTGGTTTTACTACCGCCGTACTACTTTTGGATTCAAAATTATGCCGAGAAGCACAAAGATATGCCAAGTATCTCCCGATATGACAAATGGCGAAAAAGCCTTAAAATCCAAGACTTATCGCCATTTGCCGAGATATGAAAAGATAGGTTGAAAATTTGCTTGAGGTTTCCCCTAAAAATTGAGTTTCACTCAATCCGAACTGCAGCTAACGGCAAATACGAAATCTGACCGGAAGTTTTTCATACATAAATATAGCGGAAATACTATATAAAAAGTATTTCCGCTATTCGCTAGCGTGCGCTAGAGGATTCGAACCCCCGACCTTTTGGTCCGTAGCCAAACGCTCTATCCAGCTGAGCTAAGCGCACATGCTGTAAAAGTTCTACAACAAAAGTTATTATATAGATTTTCTCCTGAAATGTCAATAGGCATCCGACATTTTCTATCTGTTCAAGCTAATATATCAGCTTTGGCATGTAGCATGTAAATCATCACCTGCTCCCGCCATACGCTGTATATTGTTTAAAGCAGCGCCTGTCCAATCATCATAAGCACAAACAATTCACAGTATATAAACATTCCCACATTGATAATGGAGATCTCGAACTTATTCCCTTTTCTGATGGTAATCTCTCCGGGAGACAATTTGAACTTGGACAGATTTGCAAGGAGCAGCACTCCCCCTGCAATTACCATACCGTATATAAGCAGCATGTACAGTGCAAGAATTACCATCTCGGAAGGCGACATCCGGAACAAGTCGCCACTTAAATCAACATTCTGAAGCAACAGTCCTCCAACCACACTTCCAATAAAATTCACCATCATGTGCAGTCCAATCGTATACTTGATCTCTCCGGTCTTCACGTAAATAAAGGCGAAGAAAAAACCGATTGCTGCAGCATAAAAAAATTGATTAAAATTGCCATGAAACAGCCCGAACATAAAACCCGACATGATAATTGCCATGCCTTGTCCGTACTTTACCAGACGGTCACAAATAATCTTGCGGAACATATACTCTTCAAATATGGGTGCAAGGAGTACCGTATAAATAGACGTCAGCCAGATATTCCCGTTACTCACTATATCCGTCAGACCATTGTCAACCGATTCACCTTTCAGGAATCCTATGCCGCTTGTCACTCCTACGCCTACAATATTTCCAAGCATCATAAGCGCATACGACATCAGAAACGCCATGATAAACTGCACCGTTTTCATCTTATGCTTCTCGATCGTACGTTTCTCGGCGCCTGCCTGCAAAATCACGAAAGCCAGCGGGTATCCCAACGCGTACATCGGAATCATCGTCGCTGCCAGCACAATATTCATATCTGAAAACCATCTTGGATTAATCGCCAGTATAATATATTGACCAAGTATCTGTATACCAAAAATCAATATAGCGCTTGCAACCATGCGCAGTCCTAAGTTAGAAAAATCCTTTTTGTATATTTTTGCTCCCATATTCTATCGCTCCAGTCCTAATTGCTATTATATGCCACTTTTTCCTTCTGCACAAGCGATAGTCGTAATATGGATGCATTATACTTCAGCCAGCATCGTTTCAGAATCATTCTCTGCTTTTACTTTATCATTTGCCTTCACGATGATTCCTTCTTCATCAATTAAATATGTGGTTCTTACAACCCCCATAGAAACTTTACCGTAATTATTCTTTTCTTTCCACACATCGTATGCTTTGATAGCAGTCAATTCCGGGTCCGAAAGAATGGTAAACGGCAGCGAATACTTCTCCTCAAATTTTTTGTGCGACGACACGCTGTCTTTGCTAATACCGATAACTACCGCGCCTTTCTCCGTGAACTGCGGATAACGCTCCGCAAACCCGCATGCCTGCTTCGTACATCCGGGCGTGTTATCCTTAGGATAAAAATACAGAATAACTTTTTTACCTTTATACTCCTCCAGCGTGTGTATCGTTCCATTCTGATCCGGCAGTGAAATCTCCGGCGCCTTTGTTCCCACTTCTAACATCTTGATCCTTTTCCTCCATTTCGTTTACTTCTCTATCTTCATTCGGCGTCTTCGTCGGCTCGGATATCTTTAAGCTCCTAGAAATCGACATTCCGACAATACTCGTCGTCACTACAAGCACTCTGGAGCCATCCGCCTTGACAATGATATCCGTATCGGTCGTACTCTCTTCAATCTCCTTTTCTCCATCCTCTGGCTCTTTCGCTTTATCAGGATTAAAATATTTATCTGTATGAGAATCAAATAAACCGAAAATTTTTCTGCCATCCATAGCCTGCCGGTACATACTGCTTCCGATTACGCTACCTTTTAATCTTCCAACTCTTATGTCAAACGATGAATAATCAATAGTTTGCTCCGTTTTGCGGTTATTATCCATCCTCTCGCCGCGATACGCGTTGACATTGTAACCCATATTTCCGATTTCCATCCCAAGTCTCTCCCTTCTCTTCCCTTTAGGCTCTTTGAACATCTGCTTCTATAAACAATACGAATCATATATTCAAAAAGTTTCAATTTGGCAGGAAAAGGGGAAACAGCCGGTTTTCTCACTCTCTCATAATGATGCGTAACGCATAAACTCTGTTAAAATATCGGCTCAGCTTGGTCAACTCATTCTCCAAAGGATCCATGCAGATGTAATCTCCATCTTCGATACCGACAATCAATACATAATGAAAATTACCGACTCCATGCATCCTCACGCGCACAATCGGATAATGCCCGTCTATAAGACATCTGTCAATCTCTTCGTTCGTCACATCAGCATAGATTTCAACCTTATATCCGCCTATCTTTTCAATCGCCGTCCACTGAATATTTCCTTCTCCGTCGTACACATTATTTACGGAAAACAGCGTGTTCAATTCACCCGGTGTAACCTTATCCTCATATCCCATGCTGACCGCCGACGCGATGCAAGTCGTCAGACACCCCGACGACTCCATTGTATAAGAAGAATCACCCAACGCATCCTGCGCCCATCTCATATCATCCTGCCGATAGACAGCCACTTCCTGCGGCATCATTGCCGTTTGCCCTGCTTTGATCTGCACGCCGTTCCTCAGCCGTACTCCTGTCATAACCGCAGCCGCGCCAATGACTATTAATAGAAATATAATTAATTTAGATATATTTTTCTTTTTCATTCTGTCTAATGTGATACCTCTCGGGATAATGTGACCTGCTCCGGGGCAATGCACTCCACACCCATAAAAAATCGAGGAAACGCTGTAAACAACGTTTCCTCTTCATTAAAGATAGTGCCGGCGACCGGAATCGAACCGGTACGGGAGATTAGTCCCGCAGGATTTTAAGTCCTGTGCGTCTGCCAGTTCCGCCACGCCGGCAGATTACGATAACAGATATGTCTTTCGCAATCAAGTGGGACCTATAGGGCTCGAACCTATGACCCTCTGCTTGTAAGGCAGATGCTC
>VSOA01000102.1 GCA_009774585.1 Lachnospiraceae bacterium | reverse complement strand
ACTTACGCTGCCGGTCAGACACAGGCAGAATGAATACCTGATTATTGCAGAAACATTGAAAGATGTAGGGATGAAGCTGAAAGGATATATTGAGACGGAATATATCTTAAAGCTGAAAGAACAGGAGAGCCAGATGCGCGCCCTTCAGCATCAGATTAATCCGCATTTTCTGTACAATTCGCTGGAGATGCTTCAATCGAAGGCGCTGATAAACGGAGACAGAGAAATGGCGGATGCGATTTTCATGCTCGGTTCATTATATCGTGGGAGAGTCCGGAAGGCGGATTCTATTACTCTAAAGGAAGAATTTGCCTCGCTTGAGATGTACCTCAAGATCATGTTATTACGTTTCGGTGACAGCTTTGTATATCAAATGGAATTGGAAGATGAAATCGGGGAAATTCCTACGGTTAATTTCTGGATGCAGCCTTTGGCAGAGAACTTTTTTGCTCACGGATTCCATCAGGAAAGCGACTATAATCTGCTGATTGTGAGCGGATGTGCGAAGGAGAACGGCGCCGAAATCCTGATCAGTGATAACGGAAGCGGCGCGGAACCGTCGAGACTTAAGGATATCCGGCGTAACATGATGGAAGGAAATGACGAGGCGGAGGGCGATATCGGTCTGCGCAATGTATATATGCGGCTGAATTATTTCTACGGCAGCAGATTTCGGATGGATGTGGATAACAATGCGGAAGGCGGATTTCGCATTTCCATATTTCTACCGGAGGGTGACGGAGCATCGGCTCCGGAAAGGATGAGAGATGTACACACTGATGATAGTGGATGACGAGTCGGCTATTTTGGAAGGAATCAGCAGATTATTAGATTGGAAGGCGCTGGGATTTGAACGGATCAGGACTGCGAAGAGCAGCTTCGAGGTGATTTCCCATGTGGTGGACTGGAAACCGGATATCTGCCTGATGGACGTATGCATCGGCAACGAGTACGGGTATGAGCTGATTACCCGTCTGGGTGAGATGGGAGTGCGTTCCAATTATATTATGATGAGCGGTTATGATGAGTTCACTTATGCTTGCGAGGCACTTCGTTGCGGAGCGTTGGACTATTTGTTAAAACCCATTGACGGGGGTAAACTATTGCAAAGGGTCAAACAGATTATTGTGGAAAAACTTCACGGAACGGTGCCGGAGGAAATTGGCGAAGAGTGCGACCCGATTCTGAAGCGTCCATATCCGGAGCTGTCGCCGTTGATCCGTAAGATAGTGATGATTGTCGCGATGGAATACGGGCAGCACATTTCTCTTAAAAGTATTGCAGACCGTTTCCGGATGAACCCGACTTATCTCGGGCAGATATTTATCAAAGAAACAGGTATGAAATTTACGGAATACCTCATGATGTACCGTATGCATGTGGCGCGTAGCCGTATTATGGAAACAGATGATAAGATAACGGAAGTTGCGGATGAAGTCGGATATACCAATATGAATTATTTCTATCAGCACTTCCATAATTATTATAAGATTTCACCGCTTAAAATGCGAATGGGAGTAAGCGGTGAGGATACAGAACGGAAGAATGATCCGGAATAGAAAGAATACTTCAAAACAGAAAGAGCAATTTGAAGCAGAAAGAGCAATTCGAAGCGGTAAGAACGATTCGAGGCGGAAAGAAGACGAAAACAGTACAAGGAGGTAGAAAGATGGCAAAGATTATCGGAAAGGATTTACCGAATATGCCGTGGCAGGATGCGGCGAAGGAAGAACGGATGCCGGTGTGGCGTTATGATGCGAATCCGATTATAGAGAGATTCGCGACGAAGAATTCAAACAGCATTTTTAACAGCGCGGTCGTTCCGTTTAAGGACGGGTATGCAGGTGTGTTCAGGTGCGACAGTAAGTCTATCAGCATGGATATTTTTACGGGATTCAGCAACGACGGTATCCATTGGGATATTGCGGATGAACCGATTGTATTTCAGGGGGCGCATCCGGAGATTGCGAAGAGAGACTTCCGATATGACCCGAGAGTCTGCTTCTTGGAAGACAGATACTATGTGACATGGTGTAACGGTTACCATGAATATCCGACGATTGGAATCGGATATACGTTTGATTTCGAGACTTTCTATCAGCTTGAAAATGCGTTTCTGCCGTTTAACAGAAACGGTGTTCTGTTTCCGCGCAAAATCGGAGGCAAATACTATTTACTCAGCCGTCCGAGTGATAACGGGCATACGCCGTTCGGCGATATCTTTTTAAGCGAGAGCCCTGACATGAAATATTGGGGATGCCATCGGTATGTTATGGGTGCCGTGAAAGGCGATTATTCGGCATGGCAGTGCACGAAAATCGGCGCCGGATGTGTGCCGATCGAGACGGATGAAGGGTGGCTCTTAATTTATCATGGCGTTATCAATACATGTAATGGTTTTGTCTATCGTGCCGGCTGTGCGCTGCTTGATTTGGAAGAGCCTTGGAAAGTAATTAAGAGAACAAGAAATTATATTTTGGCGCCGCACGAATTGTATGAGTGTGTCGGAGATGTGCCCAATGTAGTTTTTCCTTGTGCGGCATTGACCGATGCGGCGACAGGAAGAATTGCAATCTACTACGGATGTGCGGACACGGTGACCGGACTGGCGTTCACGACGGCGAACCGTTTGATGGAAGCAATGGAATAAGGGCTGCTGCGGCATAAACGGAGTGAAGGGAGAATGATATGAAACTATTACCCAGACCAAAGAAAATTAGAGAGCTGCAGGGGTTTTATGAACTTGGCTTTCAGAGAGTGATTGTCATTGATGAGTCAATTCGTGAAAACGGCGCAACTTATGCGGGCATATTGCAGGAAAGCCTGAAGAAAAGCACGGGAATAGAGTGTAAATTTATCAAAGGGAAGAGCAGGACCGGGGACATTTATCTTACGGTGCGTCCGGAATTTCATGAACAGGAGTATTGTCTGAATGTGACGGAAGATGGAATTGTGATTGCAGGCGGCGACGGAGCGGCGGTGCTTTACGGGGTTTGGACGCTGTGCCAGCTTGCGGCACAGTACGGCGGTATGATTCCCTGCATGAAGATAGAGGATGTGCCGGACGTGATGCATCGGGGATATTTTTTGGACGAGACGAGAGGACGGGTATTGACGCTGCCCTCACTCAAAAAAATAGTTGACCAAATCAGTCGATACAAAATCAATCAATTCCAACTTTACATTGAACATACTTATTTGTTCCGTAATCTGACGGAAATGTGGCGGGACGAGACGCCGCTTACGGCACAGGAGATACTGGAACTGGATGAATATTGCCGTATGCGTCACGTGGAACTGGTTCCGGCGATGGCGAGTTTCGGGCATTTATATACGCTGCTTTCGACCAGAAGTTACGGAGAACTGTGTGAGCGCAGAGATTCATGGACGGCCCCTTTTTCATTTAATGACAGGATGAATCATCATACGCTTAACACGACGGATGAACGTGCGATCATGCTGATCAAGGAGATGATCGCCGAGTATGGGGCGTTGTTTTCTTCCGACAAGTTTAATATCTGTGCGGATGAGACATTTGATCTGGGAAGCGAGAAATCCAAGGAGACAGCGGAACGTGAGGGCACCTCGAATATGTATATCGCTTTTGTAAAAGAACTGTGTGATTTTTTGGCGGGACTTGGAAAGCAGCCGATGTTCTTCGGAGATATTATCTGCGGCAATCCGGAGTTTATTAAGAAACTACCGGAGAATACATTATGTCTTACTTGGGGATATGCACCGGATCAGCGTGAGGACGAATGCCGTGCAATGGCGCAGGCAGGTGCAAGACAGTACTTGTGCCCCGGCGTATGCGGCTGGAACCAGTGGATGAACATGATAGAGAATTCCTACAAGAACATCACGAGGATGTGCGCATACGGTCAGAAATATCAAGCGGAAGGAATTCTGAACACGGACTGGGGAGATTTCGGTCATGTCAATGATCCGATGCTTTCGGTGCCGGGAATGATATATGGTGCCGCTTTCTCATGGAATCATGAGGAAATCGGGTTTGAGGAAATCAATCGTCAGATATCGCTTCTCGAGTACGGAGACAACTCAGAAAAGGTCGTGGGGCTTATGGCGCAGTTGATCAAACATTCATTGTTTGACTGGTGGACAGCCGTTACTTACTATGAGAAGCAGGTGCTGTACCGTGGTCAGAAGGATGGCTTTAGCCTGCCGGAGTCATTAGGACGGACGCAGGACGCTGTCCGGGCGGATAAGAAGCTGTGTGATCTTCGGCGCCAGCTCAAAGAGGCGGCAGTACACATGAAGGAAGAGGCCAGACCTCTGATAGGAGCGCTTGACCTTGTCGCGGAAGCTATCAGTCTCTGGAATACGATAGGCGCCTTTATGTATGTGAAAGAGAGCGGCGGAACATGGGATAAAGAGGAAGCATTCTGTCTTGCCGGAAGATTGGAATCTTGGTTTATGGATTATAAGAAACAGTGGAGACAGACGAGCCGCGAGGGTGATCTGCACCATATTGCCAAGATCGTGTTCTGGTATGCGGACTGTCTGCGGGGAAGAAACAGAACATAATCATATGACATAATAAGGAGAGAAAAAGATGCATTTTTTGGATAAGAGAGTCAATGTGATTTGTGATGAGTTAAAAAAATTAAAGATTAAGCAGAGATTCCCGGTGGAGGATTGGGAATACAAAGAAGGTAATTATATACATCCTGAGGATGCGCGTTCTGACAGTACGCCGTGGGAGAAATTTGACTGCAGGAAGATGCATTGGTACGGCAAAGACCGCCACTACTGGTTTAGGACGATGTGGAAGGTGCCAAAGGAACTTGACGGCAGACGTATGTGGCTGCATGTGTCGACCCAGATTGATGAGTGGGATGACGGCAAGAATCCGCAGTTTCTTCTCTTCGTGAACGGTGAAGCGATACAGGGAATCGATATGAACCACAGAGAGGTTTTCCTGCGTCCGGCGGCAGTGGCAGGCGAGGAACTGGAAATAGACTTGCAGTCATATACCGGAACGCTGCATACGGAATTCAATCTGCTTGTGGAAATGCAGGAGATTGATGCAGATATTGAGAAGCTTTATTATGATTTGTGGGTGCCTCTTGCGTCATTTGGGCGTATGGAGGAGGATGACAGGAACCGGAAGGAAATTGAAGAAATCTTAAATACAGCCGTGAACTTTCTTGATTTGCGCACACCCTATTCAGAGGATTTCTATCGTACCCTTAAGCAGGCTTCCGATTACCTCGAAAAGACGCTTTACTCGGATATGGCAGGTTATAAAGATGTCATAGCAACCTGCATCGGGCATACACATATTGACGTGGCGTGGTGGTGGACGGTAGAACAGACGAGAGAAAAGGTCGGCCGCAGTTTTGCCACAGTCTTAAAGCTGATGGAGGAATATCCGGGGTATAAGTTTATGTCCAGTCAGCCGCAGTTATATATGTTCCTCAAAGAACGCTACCCGGAATTGTATGAGAGAGTGAAGGAGCGCGTCAAAGAGAAACGCTGGGAGCCGGAAGGCGGTATGTGGGTGGAAGCGGACTGCAATCTGACATCCGGAGAGTCTTTGGTTCGTCAGTTTATGCATGGCAAGCGCTTTTTCAAAGAAGAATTCGGCGTGGACAACAGAATCTTATGGCTTCCCGATGTATTCGGCTATTCGGGTGCGCTGCCGCAGATTATGCGTAAGTGCGGGATTGACTACTTTATGACGACCAAGCTTGCATGGAACCAGTTTAATAAGGTGCCCTATGACACGATGATCTGGCGTGGAATCGACGGTTCGGAAGTGTTGACGCACCTGATTACGACACTGGGGGTAGAACAGCCTGTATCTAATTTCTTCACGACATACAACGGTATGCTTCATCCGGACGCCATTCTGGGCGGCTGGCAGCGTTACCAGAACAAGGATATCAACAATGATATTTTGATTTCCTATGGTTACGGTGACGGCGGCGGCGGACCGACGAGAGAGATGTTAGAGACTTCCGTGCGTATGGAAAAGGGAGTAAGAGGAATTCCCATGGTGCGTCAGGAATTTGCAAGGACCTATTTTGACGAATTAAAGAACAGGGTTGAGGGTAACAAGCGGCTTCCTGTCTGGGAAGGAGAATTTTACTTTGAATATCACAGAGGGACGCTTACTTCTATGGCGCGCAATAAACGCGGGAACCGCAAGGCAGAATTCGGGCTGATGGATCTGGAACTTCTGTCTGTACTGGCATCGCATAAAATACCTTATCCGAGTGAGGAACTTGATGCCATGTGGAAGACGGTACTGCTCAATCAATTCCATGATATTCTTCCCGGTTCTGCAATCCATGAAGTGTATGAAGTGACGAAGAAGGAGTATGAACAGCTTGCGTTACAAACAGAGGCGATGTCAGAGGAACGAAAGAAAGCGATAGCGGGCGACGGCGAAGCTGTGACTGTATTTAATACGGTTGGCAGGACAAGAGACGATGTTGTCTGTCTCGGAGATTTCGATGCGGAAGCACTTACGGACGAAGAGGGCAGGCTCTATCCTGTTCAGAAGACGAAAGACGGAACCATTGCATATGTAACGAATCTGCCGTCTAAAGGATATAAATCATACAAAGCGGCAAAGACAGGTAAAGCAGTGAAGGAAGACAGGACGTCCGCACCGTTTACACTGTCCGGTGATTATGAGTTAGAAACCCCGTTCTATAAAGTGAAATTAGACGAACAAGGGATGTTTACGAGCATCTATGATAAAGATAACGACAGGGAAGTGATACAGTCCGGTAAGCGTGCGAATCTTATGCGCATGTATGAAGATAAGCCCATCTACTATGACAATTGGGACATTGATATTTACTATACTGAGAAATATTGGGATATCGACAATGTGGAGCGGATGGAGTGGACGGAAATGGGTCCTGTCAGGGCGGCGCTTGAAATCACAAGAAAAGAATCTAATTCAACGATTAAGCAGAAGATTCTGTTCTATGCCGACAGCCGCAGGATAGAATTTGTAACCTATGTGGACTGGAAAGAGCATCAGACATTATTGAAGGTGCATTTCCCGGTGGCGGTGCATACGGACGAGGCGGCTTTCGATGTGCAGTTCGGCAATCTGACGCGTAAGACACACCGCAATACGAGTTGGGATGTGGCGCGGTTCGAGAGCTGCGGTCAGAAATGGATGGATCTTTCCGAAGGGCATTACGGCGTATCTTTGTTAAATGACTGTAAGTACGGGCACTCCGTGAAAGACTCCGAGATTGCGCTGACGTTGATCAAATCCGGCATTGAGCCTAATCCGGTTTCGGATCAGGAAGAGCATGTATTTACTTATGCGCTCTATCCTCACGCAGAAGGATGGCGTGACGCAGGTACGGTGACGGAGGCATACAAATTAAATCAGCCGCTTATCACACAGATGAAGACTGCGGCAGGAGCAGAGTATTCATTTGCATCCGTGGACCATGAGAATGTGATACTGGAGACGATTAAGCAAGCGGAGGATGGGGACGGAACGATTGTCAGGCTGTACGAGTCCGAGAATGCTTATACGAAGACGAAGTTAACGGTCCATACGGATTTCAAGAAGGCATATGTCTGCAACTTACTGGAAGAGACAGAATATGAGACAACTGTAGAAGGAAATATTGTTGATATTGTGTTAAAGCCTTATGAAGTTGTGACGGTCAGAATTAAATAGGATAGAAGAAGATTAGAAGGAACCCCGTATTGATCTATGGTCCGTCCGTAGATTGTGCGGGGTTTTTTTGAATGGGAACCTATGAAGAGGGCTTAACTTGCTGAAATTTTTCTGAATTTTTTGTGAAATTTTATTTGTCAGAATATTTGCGAAATATGAGCATTAGTTATATACTTACAATGGAGTATCGTTTATGAACAGTAGACAAGAAAAGTAAAGGAACGGTAATAGATGAAAAAGAAAATTATAATGTTGATTACTATGCTTATCTTTATGGTTTCCGCATGCAGCGCCCGGACGGCGCCGGCGGAGGAAGCAGATCATACACAGCAGGGTGAACAGGAGGCGGATGAAAACGTTCCTTCCGATGCACCGGCGCCGGAGAATGAGGAGAACTCCGGGGAGAATCGGAAGTCCGGCGTGCGGATTGCGCTCGTCACGGATGTCAGCTCGGTGATGGACAGCGGCTTTAATCAGGCGGCTCTGAAGGGCATACAGACTTATTCCGATGGCGCGGGTGTATTCTATTCAAGCTATAGTACACAGACAGATGCGCCGGAAGCATATAGAGATACTGTATTAGCAGCTATTCAGGATAATGCGGAGTTGATTGTCTGCGTTGGTTCTCATTTTGAGCAGGCAGTGGGCGAATTACAAGATGATTATGAAGACATTTATTTTCTTTTGTTGGACGGGGTGCCGAGAGACTCTGCGGATGAAGAGGTTACGATTGCTCCGAATGTGCACTGTATGACATACAGGGAGGAAGAAGCCGGATATCTGGTAGGATATATGGCGGTTGTAGAAGGATATCGAAAATTCGGCTTTATCGGAGGCGAACCGCTTCCGGCAGTGAAAGGCTACGGACACGGCTATCTTCAGGGGATAGATGACGCCGCCGCTTTACTGGAAGATGACGAAGAGGTTTCGGTGGAATATTGGTATGCGGACACTTTTTCACCGGATAAGCATGTGGAAGAAGTGTCGGCTGAGTGGTATCAGACAGGGACAGAGATTATTTTTGCCTGTGGCGGATCGCTGTATCAGTCCGTTTTACTTTCCGCGGAAGAATATGACGGTAAGCTGATTGGGGTAGATGCAGATCAGAGCGGAATCTCCGAGCGGTTTCTGACGTCGGCAACCAAGGGCATTGACGCGTCTGTTATCGTTGCGCTGGACGAATTCTTTGCAAGCGGCAAGAAATGGCCGGACAAGCTTGGCGGACAAGCGGTTTCTTATGGTGCGAAAGAAAAATGTGTCAGTCTGCCTGTGCAGGGAACTGCATGGCGTTTCCAGACTGCCACGACAAACGAGTATTTGCAGCTGCTTACCCGATTGAGATCCGGCGATATCCAGATTCCGATTGATAAGGATACGCCGCCTCGGATAGCCATTGAGGTTATCTATTACGAACAGCAGGAGGAAGAAGACTCTTGAGTACCGGAAGAAAGAAAACAACTTATCGAAGTATATTTGTATTAGTCATCATTCTGGTTTTGGGTATCATGTTTTTTCCATCCGGCTGCGGCAAGATATCACCCGTTACTGCGGAGAATCCTTTGCAGGAAGAAAGAAGGATAGAAGATGAACTGACGGAAGGAAGAGTTAGTTTATCCGGCAGGCAGCTCGCCTCATATGGCAGTACGACGGGGTGCTTTCTGGCGGAAGATAAGGTAACCGTCAAATTTACACTGAGCATGCCTGACATTCCGAAGAGTGACGACTCCATGATTTATTTGTTTGCGTTTGAAATTTATGAAAAATGTGTATTTGAGGATGTGGACAGAGAGCCGATTGCAAGTACGCAGAAGGCGAAGGATTGTGAACTGGAATGGACATATGAGAGGGGACAGCTTTTTCAGCAGTTTGTCCCGGCGTTGCTTTTGGACGGAAAGTATGTTCCGATTGCCAAGAGTATCTGTATCGGTAATCCGGAAATGCTGGCTGACGGTTCCGTCAGTGCTCCTGAGCCGGAGTCCAAGAAAGGACTCTTATTAGATCCGCAAATGCTGCACACGCCGCTTTTGACTGATCTGGATGTCAAGTATGCTATTTATAACATTCCGCTTTCTCATATCATGGGAGAGACATCGAATCCGGATCTCCCGACTATTATATATGAATATAAGGGGAAGGAATACAAGTTTAACGGCGCAAGTATTACGGGGTATGACAATCTGTTTAAGTATCTGACGGACAGCGGTATGAATTCCACGGCGATCGTCTTAAACGACTGGAACGACGATTACCCGGAACTGATTCATCCGCTGGCAAGAAACCAAGAAGTCAATGCGTACTATTATGCCTTTAATACGGCGGATGAAGAAGGATGTATGTACTTGGAGGCGATTGCGAGCTTTTTAACGGAGCGCTACTGCGGCAAAGAGTATGGTCTTGTTTCAAACTGGGTGATTGCCAACGAAATCAATCAGTACAAAATATGGAACTATATGGATACGGACGATATAGATTTATATGCTGCCGAGTTTGAGAAAGCGATGCGTATTTTCTATAATGCGGCGAAGAGCAACTATGCGGATGCCAATGTTTATTTCAGTATAGATCATGACTGGAATAACAACGGAGGCGATAATAAGGACCACTTTAACGCCAAAGATCTTCTTGAATCAATCAATGATATTGCGCGTCAGAAAGGTAATTATGACTGGGGGCTGGCGATTCATCCGTATCCCAATCCGCTTACGAGAGTGAATTACTGGACGGAGACTTATGACAAGACGGAAAATGCGCCGACGCTTACACTGATGAATTTAAGTACGGTCACGGATGTTCTGAAAAAAGAAGAATATCTCGACCGGAGCGGGGAAGTCCGCAGTATCATGGTCACGGAACTCGGCTTTTCTTCAGCGTCCGGGGAGAAACTGCAGGCGGCGGCATTTGCATATTGTTATTATATTATTGAGGCAAATCCGTATATTGACGCGTTTATCATGAACAGGCAGACTGACGCGATGGAAGAGGTCAGACAGGGACTTGCTTTCGGAATTTATGATTTTGATCAGACGCCTAAATATATATTTGACACATTTAAATATATTGACACAGACGAAGCGGAAAGTCACACGGAATTTATGCTTAACATTCTCGGCGCAGAGAGTTTGGAAGAGGCGCTTTCATGGGCGCAGTAAATGGAGATGCAAAATGAAGGCGGACAGTATTTTAACCTTCACAACAATTCTATTATTTGTTAGAATATGATTATGAGTTTCGGAATATGTTCATTACATACATGAATAGTTAAAACGAAGGGAGATAAAGAATCAGCATTACCGGGTGCGGAAATGAGGTAAGGTATGACACACAAAGAGAAGGCAAAACAGCTTTTGCACCAGCAGTATCATTGTTCACAGGCATTGTTCGGTGCATTTGCGGCTGATTTCGGGTTGGATTTAAAGACAGCGTTCAAAATCAGTACTTGTTTTGGCGGCGGGATGCGGCAGGGTGGTACTTGCGGATGCATTACGGCAGCGCTTTTGGGACTTGGAATGGCACTTGGGGTTTATGATTCGCAGGCCTGGGAGCGGGAAATCTCTGG
>VSOA01000101.1 GCA_009774585.1 Lachnospiraceae bacterium | reverse complement strand
GCCCGAAAATACGGGCTATACCGACATATAAGAACTTCTAAAGAGATAATCTAAATTCACCATAAATATTTATTAAAAAGTATTTTTTGTAAAAAAGGAAATTTGGAGGAAGTAAATGAAGCGCTTGCAAAGGGCGGAACAGTCAAAATGGTTTCACCTGTTAGCGAGTCAATAGCTGGTGGTGGAGATAGTATTAATTGGGAAACTGGTGATATATACGCTTATATCGTAGTAGTTCTGCCTTGATAGGGATTCGAACGGTGCTTTGCATGCAATATATTTCAAGCATAAATAAGAATTATTCTGCCGAAAAACCGGCGAAGCATTAATCACTCCGGCAGTTTCACCGTGAAGATACTGCCGCCAAGCGGATTATCGCGTACAGATATTTTACCGTGATGTCCGGTTACAATTTCATAGGCGATAGAAAGACCTAACCCGAAGTGCCCTTTCGTACTTCGGGATTTTTCTGCACGGTAAAAACGGTCAAAGATATGAGGTTTCTCAGCATCGGTAATACCGATACCGGTGTCTGTTACGACAATTTCAAAATATGGTTTGCGCTCTTTGCGGTAGAATAGAGACAAATTAATCTGTCCGCCTTCAGGAGTATAGCTGAGGGCGTTGTGCAGCAGAATAGATAATACCTGCGCGATGCGGTCTGGGTCGCAGCTACAGCGGATTAATGGTGCATCGGGTAATTGCAGCGACAACTCGATACATTTTTGCTCGCACAGCGGCTCGAAGGCCTCGTATGCATTTAAGCATAGGGTGTCCAATTCCACTGATTTCCGGTCAATCTGAAAGCGGCTCATGCCGGAATGGGCGAGGGTCAGCATATCGTCAATCAGATTGTTCATGCGTTTACCTTCTCCACGGATCGTTTGGGAGAAACCGACGCGCTCTTCCTCGGAGGCGGTCTGACAGCATTCATTGCTGGCAAGGATAGCGGATAATGGCGTGCGCAGTTCGTGAGAGGCGGCGGCAACGAATTGAAGCTGTTTTTCATGGTTTTGCTGTAACGGTTTCAGAAGTTTTCCGGTAAAGACCCATGAAAAGGTAAAAAGCGCAATTACGGCACAAAGGTCAATCAATAGAAACAGAATACGTTGTGACATAATGGAAACATGCAGCGACGATAGCGGAAACAGAATAATGATTTGCGAAAGTATGCGGTTCCGTTCGATATCGATTAGTGAGGCGTAGAAACTGTCGCCGGTAGTCGGAGAAGTAAATTCGTATTCGGAATGCCAGATGCCGGAATAGGTATTGCCTTCCGGATCCAGATTTTCAACCAGAATAGAAGCATTGTAAGCGTCTAGACTTTCAGAAAAAAGAGATTGACTAGTTGGGTCAACATTGCTGTGCAAATCGTTATAAAGAAAAGGCGTACCGTTATCGACTATGAATATGGAGTAGCCGTTCTGCGCCTCGATTCGTGCCAGCCACTGCATGGACACCGAAGTTGACTGTTCCAGACTGGCGGTAATCGTGCTGATATCATTCTGAAAAGAACGAAACTGATTGTCGTAGAGACTTTTCTCAGATACACTCAGATAAAATAATGACATAATAACCATAATGGCGGCTGTGCTGCCGCCGCATAACAGTGTAAATAATAGGTGTGCTTTGCGGAACATAGTATATTCCTTCCTTATATAACGGCTTGGTATTTGGTTAATCGTAATTTTGTGTGACCAGACCGTATCCGACGCCCCGGATGGTCTTAATCTGCAGTGAACTGCCCACTGTTTTGAGTCGGCGTCGCAGAAAATGGACGTAATTATCCAGATTGCCCGTTTCCACATCTGTGTCCGGTCCCCAGACTTTGAGCAGTAAGGTTTCACGGGCAAGAATCTGTTCGGGGGTATGGAGAAAACTTTCCAACAGATCGCCTTCACGTTTAGATAAAGTAGTGTCTCCACCCGGACCGGTCAGACACATTTTATTGCATGACCATGCGATATCGTGATAAGAAAGTATGTCAGGCTGTGCATTCAGTAAGGGGGAACGTCTGGTGACACAACGGATTCTTGCTAAAAGCTCTTCGAAATCAAAGGGTTTTACCAGATAATCATCTGCACCGAAATCTAATCCGGCGATTTTATCCTGCAAGGTGCCGAGTGCTGTAATGAGAATAACCGGAACATGGATAGACTGCTGGCGCAGCCTTGTCAATACTTCAAGCCCTTCGTGGTAAGGAAGCATACGGTCTAGGAGTATGATGTCGTAGATATTCTGTCGCCCATAAAAGATTGCTTCTTCTCCGTCATAGCAGGAATCTACGGTGTAGCCCTGAGCGGTAAGCTGCCATGTCAGTGCCTTATTCAATTCTTTGTCGTCTTCCGCTAATAAAATGCGCATGATGATGGTCCTTTCAGTATAATTTCGGAAAGTTGTGAAGTATGTCAAAACACCGATTGTTCTTTTATATATGTTATCACAAAAATCTTTAAAGATTCTCTAAGAATTTCTTAATCTGTTTAGAGGAACCTTAGAGATTATTCTGCTATGCTGATTCTATGCAGAACAGACTGCACAATTATTGTCCGCGTAGAGAAGAAGCGCTTTTGTGAAAAATGATACCGGACGGTATAATATTAGGAGAGGAAGAGAGTATATGGTTAAAAAGAGCATGAAGAAAATAATCAGTCTGCTGCTTGCAGCTTCTATGGTGTTTGCTATGGCAGGCTGTGGTGGAGGCGGTGCGGGAACAGATGAACAAGGTGTGAATGCCGACATCGGAGATAACAGCGAAGAGATAGGCAATATGGGAGAATCCGGGTCAAAAGACGGCAATAACGGAGACGGACCGACTGCCATGGGACGCTATGTGGAGGAACAAATAGATGTATCGGAACAGGCGACCGGAGCTGTGGATTTATGTGTGCGTGAGGATGGCAAACTGGTGATTGTGGACAGGAATGTCGGAATGCTTATATCAGATGATCAAGGCGCAACATGGAATGCGGAGACGCCGGACTGGCTTGCAGATTATCAGGACCATTGGATTAGTAGTTTGAATATGGCGCCGGACGGCACGGTGGCGCTCACGTATTATGTGGGTGATTCTAATTCCGACGACCCGGACTTCAGGCTGGCTTTAGTCCTGCCGGACGGAACACAGGTGCCTGTCGAGGTGGATTTTCCGGAAGATGAAATGTATTTCAGACAAATTGTCATGGGAGACGATAACCGTATCTTTGCCAGCAGTTTAGGAGCAATCTATGAGATATTCAAAGATGGAAGTGCGGAGAAGATATTGACGTTGGATTATACTCCGTCATGGATGTGGGTCAAGGGTAATCTGCTTTTTATTGATAATGAATGGGAACTTGACGAAGCGCCAATCATCTATGACCTAGATAAGGAAGAGTATATCACGGATGAAGTGCTGTCGGATTTTGTGGGCGAGAACTATAAGGACAGAATCTATAACGGAACAGATTACGGTGCCATGTACCTTCTGCCGGGTGATGACGGAACGGTCTATGTTACAGGAAAGAAGGGAATTCATCGCCATGTGCTTGGCGGGAACATGATGGAACAGATTCTGGACGGCAATCTGTCGCTTTTAAGCAATCCGGATTATTATATCATCGATATGCTGCAGCTTGATAACGATGTGTTTCTGGGGCTTTTCACAGGTGGCAAGCTGATCAAATTCACCTATGATCCGAATGTTCCGGCTGTACCGGAGAATATGATTACTATTTACAGTTTGCGGGAGGATGCCAATATCAGGCAGGCGGTGTCACTTTATCAGGTAAAGCATCCGGATGTGTTCGTGTCCTACCAGATTGGCATGGGAAGCGGCGACGCCGTAACAAGAGAGGATGCAATTAAGAAATTGAACACGGAGATTATGGCAGGTGAAGGACCGGACTTGATTGTAGTGGATGGATTACCTTTTGACTCCTATGTGGACAAAGGAATGTTGCTTGATTTGACGGATTATCTGGCACAGTATAGCAGTGTTGAACCATTGTTTGACAACGTGATCGAGGCAATGAAACGCGATGGAAAAGCATATGCGGCGCCGGCAACAATCGCGGTTCCGTATATTGTATCAGGGGTGGACGGATTGGAGAATGTAACAGACTTGTCGGGTCTGGCAGAAGCCGTGGAGAAGCTGCGGGAAGAAAATCCTGAGAAGGACCTTATGAGTATCGGTGGAGAGCGTGGGCTCATGAAGCGCTTTGCAGCAACGAGTGAGCCGAAATGGATGAAAGAAGACGGAACGATTGAGAGAGACGTGCTGGGAGAGTATCTGGAACAATGTAAACGCATTTTTGATGCGCAGATGGAAGGTATGGGCGAAGAAGTGCGAGAGCAGTATGAGAGACGGATGGAACGTGTGTCGGAATACAATGGCGTAGATGCGGAAGAAACGGAGTGGAGTATCAATTCAGATATGCTTTATTATATCGGAAAAGAAACAAAGATGATGACAGGATGGATTCCTTCGCAGTATGAATATACGCAAATGATTTCTATCGATAAGAATAAGGATTTTGAAAATACAAAAGCAGTGCCTATGCAGGGACAGTGCAGTCAGGTATTTAAACCCAACACAATGCTTGCAGTCAGTGCAGCGTCGGCACAACCTGAAGCGGCATTGGAGTTTATGGATGCATTCCTGTCTTCAGAAGTACAGGGTGTATACGATGGACTTCCGATCAATCAGAACGCGTATGATATACAGTTCACACCGAAAGAGGAGTATTTAGGAGAAAATGGGGAGTATGGTTCTTGGAGTTCCAGCGATCCGGATGGTAATCGGGTTGATTTCCAAAGTTTCTGGGCTTCCGACGAGGAGATTGCCTATTTCAAGAGGAAACTGTCGGCTGTGAACACTGCGTATATTTCGGATTTGATGTTGGTGAATGCGGTATTTACGCAAGGAATCAGCTATATGAGGGGCGAACGGTCGTTAGATGAGACGCTCGATGAGGTTGAGAAGGCAGTGGCGATTTATATGGCTGAGTAGGCAAGTGGATTTTTGCGGGAATATCAAGTATAATCACGTCATAGAAGATAAGAAGGAGTCTATGGCGATGACGAGTAATATAATGGATTTGAGCGGTGTGTGGGAGTTTTGCTTGGATGCGGATAAGGTAGGCATCGGTAGAAAGTATTACGGGCGGAAATTGGAGGATACGATTCTTCTGCCCGGAACCACCGCCGAGGCAAAAAAAGGAATATACGGGAATCGGAAAGAGACGGGATATTTGACGGAGCCTTATCATTATGAGGGTTATGCGTGGTATTCCCGTACGCTGGAGATTTCGCCGGAATGTATGGGAGATTTGGCGCAGCTCGTGATTGAGCGGACGCGAATCTCCTATGTTTGGTTGGATGACATATTTGTCGGTACAAGGGATAGCTTTGCTACGGCACATCGGTATGATTTGACAAAATATCTGACAAAGACGTCACATAGATTGACTATAATGGTCAGTAATGTTGATTATAAAACCTCCGGCGGGCATATGACGTCTCCTGACACGCAGACGAATTGGAATGGGATGCTTGGACAGATTGCACTTGTTTTCGAAAAAGCAGTGCGTGTGAGCGACTTGTGTGTGACAGCAAGCGCCGGGACGAGAAGCATTGGGGTAAAATTCATGCTGGAGTGGCGGGAAAACTTTCCGGGGCGAAGAGGAGAACTGCCGGGACAGCCAGACAGACTGAGTCAGGCAGTCGTCACGTGTACATCACGGGAACGTTTGGGACAGCCGCTTGTCGAGGAGCGCAGAGAAATAACGTTATGTCAGGGAAAGATGGCATACGATTGGCAGATTGAGATTCCCGAATCGGAGCCGATTGCTCTATGGAATGAGTATACGCCGAACCTTTATGAATTCACTGTGAAAGTGGTGATGGGGCAGTGCGGGCAGGCAGCAGCGGGAAGCGGTCAAACTGTACTCGGACAAGCGCAAGCGACAATCGGTTTCCGGGACTTACATACGGAGGGCAGAACGTTTTATCTGAATAACCTGCAGATTATGCTGCGCGGCAAACATGACGGGATGATATTTCCGCTGACGGGTTATGCGCCGATGGACAAGGGGGAGTGGTTGAAAATATTCGGCATTGCCAGAGAATACGGTATCAATCATTACCGTTTTCATACATGCTGTCCGCCGGAGGCGGCTTTTGAGGCGGCGGATGAGATGGGAATTTATCTGGCGCCGGAGCTGCCTTTCTGGGGAACGGTGGCAGGAGAGGGTGAGACAGATATGGAACGAAAAGCAAGAGAATGGCTTTTGCAGGAGGGATTTCGTATTCTGAAGGAATTCGGGAACCATCCTTCGTTCGTAATCTTTTCGTTGGGGAATGAATTGTGGGGCAGTAAACAAGTGTTGAATGATATTCTCGGGCAGTATAAGGAGGCAGATAAGCGGCACTGGTATGTGCAGGGCTCCAACAATTTTCAGTTCTGTCCGGCGATTCTTGAGAACGATGATTTCTTCAGCGGTGTGCGTTTGGGTAAAGAAAGATTGTTTCGCGGTTCTTATGCAATGTGCGATGTGCCGCAGGGGCACGTTCAGGTAAAGATGCCGGATAGCTGTTACAGTTATGATGATGCAATCTGTCCGACGCGGGAGAAGTTGACGCAGGAGCACGGTAGCGGAGAGACGCTGCCGGGGGCAGGCGAAGTGGAGATTCAGTTCGGCAACGGCACGAAGAAGGTGAAAGCGCAGGAACGGGAGGAACTGATTCCGCAGATTCCGGTGGTTTCCCATGAGATTGGACAGTATGAGATTTATCCGGATTTTGGTGAGATTGAGAAATATACAGGCGTCTTACAGCCGGAAAATCTGCGTATTTTCAGAAAACGTCTTGAAGAAAAGGGAATGCCTCATATGGCGGAGAAGTTTTTTGCGGCATCGGGGAATCTTGCCGTGGAGTGCTATAAACGTGAATTGGAAACGGCATTCAGAAGCCGTGAACTGGCAGGATTTCAGCTTCTGGATCTGCAGGATTTCACGGGACAAGGCACTGCGCTTGTAGGGGTTTTGAATGCTTTTATGGAGAATAAAGGGTTGATCAGCGCCGAGAGATGGCGGGAGTTCTGTAACGACCGGGTAGTGATGCTCAAATTTCCGACCTATGTCTATCAGGCAGGCGGACAGTTTGCATACGAGGTGCTGTTATGTAATATGCGTCCCGGCGACAATGTTTGGACGGAAATCAACGTGACAATGACTGTGCGCAGACGGGGCGCAGAATGTATCGCGAATGGCGCGACTGCACAGAGCGTTGCAGAAGAGGAGGACATGAACGGGAATGCGGCAGAAGAAGTGATTGCATGTGAATGCCATGACGCATTCTTGGAACAAACCAGATTAAAGAGCTGCGGATACGGCAGCCTGCCGCTTCCGGACTGCGGTGAGCCGATGCAAATCACAGTGGCTGTTTCGGTGGCAGAAGGTCCCACGAATCATTATGATATCTATGTGTATCCGGCGGTCGGGAAGCGGCAGCCGGAGAAAGAGGAAGTGCTTGTTACAAGTGATTTGCAGCAGGTGCTTGAGGGGATTCAGGCGGGGAGAAAGGTTCTGTATTTTGGCGGCGGCATTCAGGAGAAATATTCGCTTGCAGGAACATACTGTACAGACTTCTGGTGCTATCCGATGTTTGCTTCCATATCGGAGAGTATGGGCAGACCTTTGCCGGTCGGGACGATGGGGCTGTGCATGGATGATATGCATCCCCTCTTTACGAAATTTCCTACGAGCGGCTGTACGACGCCGCAGTGGTGGGATATCGTTTCGAATGCACGGGTGGCTGTTCTGGATGGGCAGTCTGTAGAACCCATTATCTGGATGATTGATAATTTTGGCAGGAATCATAAACTGGGACTGGTGTATGAAGCGCGGGCAGGAGCAGGCAGTCTGCTCGTCTGCCAGTCAAATCTGCCGGAGCTTGACAGTCCGGAAGCAAATTGGTTTTATAACAGCCTGCTTGACTATATGGAATCGGAGTATTTTATGCCGCAGGCAGAGATTGAAGAAGCGTGGCTTAAAGAGGTATATGGCGTGACAAAATGATAAGATAAAGAGTGAAGGGGCGCTAGAACCCCTTCTCTTTCAAGTCGTGGACAAGATTTACATAGAATTCCCGCACATCGAAGCCGGTAATGTTTTCTCTGTTTAAGTCAATCAGATCGCCGTGGGAGATCCCTCTGCCGTCCGGTACGGTCAATAAGGTGAAATTGCCGCCCCATTTCATGCTGTCTACCGATACCAGTCCGTCGTTTGCCCCGTCGAAATGTTTTACCATGGGATAAGACATATTGAGTGGAAATCTGCCGCTGAAAGCGCCGTTCATCTTAGAGCCTATGCTTTGATAGTATACTTGCGGGGCGTCGGGCAGTGTGGTATTTAGCTTCGTGCACGAGGAAGCTGTCAAATCCTGTACGGCCTCCATGAAATCCGGATAGGGATCGCCCAGAAGCGTCAGCGCGGCGTTATATTTGAGAGCGACTTTATTACACACGTTATCGGGAATCTTATCTAACAGATAGTCCGCGAAGATACATCCCCTATGCGGGGTATTGATGGTTGTAAGGGACGCCACGTAATCAGCCGCGCCGCAGGAAGAAATTGCATAGCGGCTGTCTAATCCACCCTTGGAATGGGCGATGATATTGACTTTTTCGCATCCTGTTTCCTGTACAATCTGTTTAATGCGGCTGGTCAGTTCTTCGCCGCATTTTGCCACAGAGGCGGCAGACTGCTGACAGCCGTAGAAGAGCGATGCGCCGTTTCTAATCAGTTCGGCGGGAATCCTCCCCCAGTAATTAAAAAAGCGGAAATCGCGGAAGAATACACCGTGAACGAGCAGAATCGGATAACGGGTATGGCATTCCTGATTATCGGCGCGTATCCGGTTCAGCAGATATTTTTCGTTTTCATAGATTACTTCGTTGCTGGTGATACGGATAATTCTGCACAGAGCATAAATCTGTACGAACGGAATCCAACCGCAGACAGTGCCGAGAATGCGCCACTTGATTCCAAGTTGTACGGAAGTTAAGTACACGCGTATGATGCCGTTCCAGAACAGAACAAGTTCTATGAGGAGAGCAGTGAGCAGATACCTGATCCAGACAAGCGGATAGGTGAATCCGGGCTCCACATAATCTGGAATGGCTGTGAAAAGGGCAATGATACAATAAGTGATTTCAATGGCCGTGGTTGCAAGAAAAATCTGTAACAGAGAGGTGCCGTCATCCAGAATTTTGTTGCGTGCGGTCGATGTCCTTCGAATGGAGAAAACAGGAAAAAAGTTGATATACACAATCAGCAGGTAACAGATAATTTCCACAGTTTTACAGGCGGATGGGAAAAGGATGTCCGTGTGTCCGTTATAGTAGAGGCTTGCGCATGTAAAGCGGATATTCAGCGCTGCCAGAATGATCAGTGAGGATAATATTTTAAAGAATATTTTGCGAAAGGGTTTCATTCGTACAGTACCTCCGGAGTTTAGCGTTTATAGGAAATCATTATAGGAAATCACTGTAAATACGAGTATACAGTGATTTGCTTTTGGAGTATAATTTATTATTAGGCAGTACTTGGTCTGGTGTAAGTATAAGCGGTGTTTATACAATACATCCGATACAGATATCGTAGCAAATTCATAGTTATAATGCAAGGCATGAAAGGATTTCATCAATATGACTGCAACAGTAAAAACCCGCGAGGAGCGTATGGCGACGGAGTCCATCGGTAAACTGATGGCGAGTATGACGCTGCCGGCAATCCTTGCGCAGATTATTAACATATTATATAGTGTGATTGACCGTATTTATATCGGACATATGGAAGGGGTGGGCGCCAATGCATTGACGGGCGTAGGTGTCACGTTCTGCATTACGATGTTCGTTTCGGCGTTCTCCGCTTTTATCAGCAACGGAGCGGCACCGCTCGCTGCAATCTGGCTCGGAAAAGGCGACCGGGAACATGCGGAGAAAATTCTTGGCAACAGCGTCAGCTTTCTATTGGTATGTACGGTTGTGCTGATGACCGTTTTTTATGCTTTTCAAGAGCCGCTCTTATACATGTTCGGAGCAAGTGATGCAACGATTGGTTACGCTATGGATTACTTGTCTATTTATCTGTCGGGAACGCTCTTCGTGGAATTGGCGCTGGGATTAAATGCTTTTATCATCTGTCAGAGTCAGCCTAAGACGGCGATGTTCTCCGTGTTGATCGGGGCGGTGGCAAACATTGTCTTGGATCCGATATTTATATTCGGGTTGAACATGGGAGTCAAAGGAGCGGCGACGGCGACTGTGATTTCGCAGGGATTAAGTGCGGCGTGGGTCATGGCGTTCTTGTTCGGGAAGAAATCGTCTCTCAAAATCCGCAGGAGTTGTATGCGTATGGAAAAGGGGATTTTGGGGAGCGTGTTTTCTCTTGGCATCTCTCCTTTTATCATGAGTGCGACAGAGAGCTTTATCAGTATTGTATTAAATCACGGACTGCAAGTATACGGCGGGGACATGTACGTCGGCTCTTTGACGATCATGCAGAGTATCATGCAGTTGTTCTCTGCACCGATTAACGGATTTACGCAGGGAATGACTCCTATAGTCAGCTATAATTACGGGGCAAAGAATTTTGACCGGGTGAAAAAATTGTACCGCTGGATGATAGGAATGTGCTTTGGTTTTCGCTTCCTATCAACAGCGACATCTATGATTTTTCCGGCATTTTATGCGGGATTCTTTACGAATGAGGCAGAACTGGTAGCATTGACCGGAAAGGTCATGCCGATTTTTATGGCAGGAATGCTTGTGTTTGGATTACAGAATGGCATCCAGCCTACATTTCTGGCGTTGGGACAGGCAAAGATATCACTCTTTATTGCGGTGCTCAGGAAGATTATCCTCTTGATTCCGCTGGCGATTATTCTTCCGCACTTCATGGGTGTAATGGGCGTTTACTGGGCGGAACCGATTTCGGATATTATTTCGGCGACAATGGCATCGTTGCTTTTCCTATTTAATATAAAGAAGATTCTGTCGGAAGAATCGCTGGCTAAGATTCATTAGAATCTGTATAAGGCGATTGATCGGAGCGATGCCGCACTGATACAAGATATACAGATTTCGCATAGATCCGCATAGAAGGCTTGACATCGGGGTACGCTTATGTTACATTATGTCACAAGTTAAGAGGGAGTAGTTATCCTGTGTAAGCAACATACCCTGACGTAAGTCATGTTTACACGCTTTCTGTTTCCGGTCATATGGTCGTGACCTGTTTCTGATGATGAGAAATGATGGAAAGAACGAGACTTTTAGCATCGTGGAATGCCGGAAGTCTCTTTTTGTTGTAAGAGACCGGCAAAACGAAAGACAGAAGCATAGGGCGTCGGAACGGAGGAAGATGATGGAAGTTGTAATTCAGGTAGCGTTATTGGCGGTAGGATTTGTGTTGTTGGTGAAAG
>VSOA01000010.1 GCA_009774585.1 Lachnospiraceae bacterium | reverse complement strand
TCCCAATGCTCTCTTCGAGTGATATTTCATATAGTATTTGTAGATTAAATCATATCTTATAACGTTGCCGATGTATGTCTCGTTTAATTCTTTTTCATCGTAGCGCCCCTTCACGAGATGAAGGGAAGAATAATCTGTCTCGTCGTAGATTCCGTAATAGTGAAAGGGAACTAAAATGCCTTTGTTAATCGCTTCTTTCAAAGAAATTTCATAGGGCACGTTGTAATCACAGATTTCGTATATATTCCTGCCATCCATTCTCTCGGGTGTCGCAGTCAGCCCCAGCAAAAACTGTGGCTTGAAGTAGTTCACTATCCTTTGATATTGTTCATTAACAGCGTGGTGAAATTCGTCAATGACAAGATAATCAAAATAATCAGGGCGAAAATAATCTTCCTTCAGATATTCTTCTCTCCCCAATGTCGCCACGGATGCAAAAATGACACTCTTGTCAGTCTCTTTCTGTTTTCCCTTAAAAAATCCGTAATCATCCGACCCTCGCACATTCTTAAAAGATATTGCCGCCTGATGCAATATCTCTTCGCGGTGCGCCACAAACAGAACCCGCTGATAGCCCGCAGAATCAAATGCTGCAAGATACGTCTTGCCGACTCCCGTTGCCGCCTGCACCAATCCTTTCACTGCACCTTCCGCCCTGCTGTTCTCCAATGCATATAATGCTTCTATCTGCGCTCCTCTCGGTTGAAAAAAGGGAATCGCTGTCGCAGAATCGCCGGTTATAACAGATGTGACCATATCGTCTTCTATGTCATCATACCTTGCCAAATCTTTAGAAACCGCAGGCTTGTGCCAATTCCGAGAATAAGCGGATAACTCTACATCATCAATCACAATCGAATGCTGCTCAAATAAATCGGTAAAAGTCTCATAGAATAACGTGAAGTTTCCGCTGTCGTTTAAACTGCTGAACCGGTAATTCCATTCTATTCCGGAGGTCAGCGCGCTTCTGGAAATGTTGGAAGAACCTATATAGATTTCTCCGTGATTCTCATAGTGGAAAATGTATGCTTTCGGATGGAACGAGCGCGCCTTGTCACTGTAAAACCGCAAATCGACCCGTTCTCCTAATTCTTTCTTAATCAGGCATAGCGCTGAAGGCTGTGTAATTCCCAGATAATTGCCCGTAAGAAGGCGTATCTGAACGCCGCGGTTCAACGCCTCCTGCAAATCTTTCAGAATCATCTTTACACCGGACTCCATGAGGAACGATACGATAATGTCGATGCGTTTCGCTTTCTGCATACTCATTTTCAACTGATAATACAAAAAGCGGTTTCTGTTCCGGTCCCCGGTCATCACATCCGTGGATTCTATCTGCAATAATTCATCCTGCAATCCGTCGGTATTTATTTTTTCCGCAAAATCAGATTGAGCCATTGTTCTTCCCCTCTTCCCGGACGCACATCAGACGTTATCCATTGTTCTTCTGTCTGTAATTCATCTATACTTCGTATGAAATCTGCAAATGATTCCTCTGTCATATCCGTAAAATAACGCCCGTTTCGTTCGCCCGAAAATGACCCGTATTTAAACGATGTGTAGATGATGCCGTTATTCTTCAAGGCAGCGGACATTCTGCGCATAACGTCTGATAATTCGTCTACAGACAGATGCAAGATGGAAGAACACGCCCAGATACCGTCATATCTGCCTATTGCTACTAGTTCATGAAAAAGCATATGACGCACCTGAATGCCGGTGTAATCACTTGCTAGTTTACATAATTCCAAAGAGCCGTCTATGGCCTCCACTTGATAGCCTTGGTCAAGAAACGCTTTGGCATCGCGCCCGGAACCGCAGCCGAAATCTAGGATAGTGGCAGGTTTAGGCAGATATGATAGAAAGCGCTGGCGGTGAGCGGCGAAATCTACGTTCACGGTGCCGGCGTAGAATTGGTCGGCGTTTTGGTTGTAGTAGGTTAGGGTTTGGTGCATGGTGGATGTCCCTTCTTGTTAAATAACATTTTTGAGCAACCGCGTATACTCTTGGCGGCTCATTATCGTATAACATCATAATACACTGACAAGACATATAAAGCCAGCACAAAAGAATTTTCTCTATGTTCTTAAAACAAGAGAAGCATAGCGCTCAGTGTGGTCGGGATGTTCAGCAAGATATTCATCTAACGCAAGCTGGAACTTCTCCTTTGCCTCCGGATGCTTCCGAATAAATTCTTTTATCTCTTGCACCGTCTGCCGCAAAGCGTCGGGGGACTGAACTAACGTCAGATTGAACCATGTCTGGGCATATGAAAGTTGTATTTCTGTATTTTGAGGATATTCTTCTAACAGTGCTTTTGATTTCTCTAGGATTTCTTGCACCTTTTCTTCGGAGTCTTGGGCAAGAGCATAATTGACTAAACAGTCTGCATATGAAACCGCTATTTGTTCATTATGTTGAAACCGCATATATAGGGCTGACATCTTATCAGCACTTTCCTCACAAATTTCTGTTGATAACTCAGTCGTCAGATTAAATAATCCGTCTGCATATCTAACCGCTATTTCCTCATTTTCCGCATACTGTCCATAAAGAACTGCCAGCTTGTTCACACTCTGTTTGCATTCTTCCAACGGCTGTTCCGCTATTAGATTACATAAACCTTTCGCATACCTAATCGCTATTTTCTCATTGATCCCATGCTTTTCATGGAGAGCCGCAAGCCTATCTACACTTTGTCTGCATTCTTCCAATGGCTGTTTTATCGTCAGATTTACTAAGCCTTTTGCGTACGCTACCGCTATGTCTTCATCTGAATTGCTCTGCTCATATAGCGTTGCAAGTTTTGACACATTCTGCTCACGTTCTTCCAATGGCTGTTCCACTGTCAGATTAAATAAACATCGTGCATAAGTCATCCTGATACTTTCATTTGACTGATATTTATCATACAATTTCTCCAGCCGCTCGACTGCCTGCTCTCCCAATTCCGGCAATTTCACAGTAACACCAAGCAGCAAATCACTATATATCCACGCACAATAGTCATTCTTCGGATTTCCATCAAAAAAAGCTTCCAAGAACCGGCTCTGCCCTTCCAACTTTTCCGGATAATCAATCAGTACGCGCCTTATAAATTGCAACTGGTATGGTCGATTCTCCCAGTTATCCGGCAGAATTAAATTCATCTTTCCTTTATCAAATACCTGTCTTAATACAAGATACTCTTTCACCAAATCCGGACAATCCAGCTTCACTGCCTCAATGATACTTTCCTCTAGTTTTGGTTTTTCTGTCTCATCTTGGCTTTCTGTGATTATATAAACCGTTACTCTATGAACAACTCCCATTGCCCGAAGCAATTCGTAAAACTCCATCTCTAACTTATCTGCTCTGATATGAAGCTTCTGGTACTCTTCATCGCGAATCTCATCTAATGGTAAAATGCCCCTGATACAAGACCGCGCCAAGAGATTTTCAAACTCCGAACGCAATTCAGGAGAAATCCTATCATTAGATAAATTCCTTAGTCTGTTATAATAAAATCTCAGCTCCCGATTCGTCAGCTCATTCAATATCTGCTCTTTATCCCACCGGGTAGGGTCCTTTCCATCGCACCATGCATCGACGATTGCCAACGCATAGATGGGACGCTGCAAATTTTTATCAACTTCCTGCAATGTCACTAAAAGACGCTCCATCAGCCCATCATTGTTCAATACTTTGCCCGAAGCGACCGCAAAATCTGTCATCACTGCTTTCAATTCATCGTCTGACAGAGGTTCTAGCTGCAAGAAATCAGAACAATAACACATAGACGAAATCGTATCATCATACGGTTCATCCACCTGCATCATCTCCGCCCATTTTGCAGAGGATAAGTCTTCTCCTTCACGCTCCAGCAAAAGAACCCTCAGCTTCTCACTGCGCTTTTTCTTAGAAACAGAACTAATCCATTCCCCAATTGCCTGCAGATACGACTGCACGTCATCCGCCACTAAGATGCACTGGTCCACCGGCGGCGTCCAGTCAAGCAATCTTGGATAAATATCCTGATTCTGGTTCAACCATACGATTTCCCATCCCTCTTTTTTGCGCGCCTCGGTAAACTCATAGACAAGTCTGCTCTTACCCATTCCTCCCGGTCCGGTAACTGCCCACCATGAAATCTGTTTAGGATTCTTACAAAAATCCATAAGCTGCTCAAGTTCCTTTGTCCTTCCGGTAAAACCAATGTAACCCGAATCATACATAAAGCGGTGCTCTGTCTTAGATATCGGTATATGTCGCTCCACATGCCGATTCATTTCCTCATATTTACCCGAATCGGTTTCTTCCAGAAGCCTCTCCAATATTACACGTACCGCCTCATGTCTGTTCTCCGGATAATATATCGCCGATATGCCCTGCTCACCCAATTCTCTGCTGCGCTGACCAATCTTCTCCGGTTTACATGCAAGAATTGCATAATGGTCCAAGCCCGGATTTGCCTTCGTCACCTGCTGCAGCACATCCATCGTCTTGTCCTGCATCAGACTGCACCCTAAGAACAGCAGTCTCTTATTCTGAAACCACAATGGCAGCTCCTTCATGAGCGGACCGTCAGAATCATATGCTGCATCATACTGTTTCTGCGTAAATACCAGTTTGTCAATATCATATGTATCCGGACCGATATCCCCATGCAGCTTAAATAAACAATGTGGAGCCGCTTGCCGAATCTGAGAAAGAATATCCGGTTCGTGAGGCGAGACAATTCTACCGAATTTCACATGGCACCTGTCATAGACTTCTTCCAATACACGGTCAAAATTAGTCGTCATCACAATACTTTTGTCAAACAGATAGGGCAGAACATACGCTGCCGATGTATACCACTCGTCGGGGTCACAGTTTTCAATCTTATCATAATCAATAATTTTACGAAGTTCTATCAGCATTCTCAGATAATTGTCAGAGATTGTCTGCGCTGCCTGCAAAAGTTCGCCGCTCTCAATCATGTTATTAATTTCATTCTTAATATTTTCCTCAAAAATAAATTCCGTAAGCTTTTTCAACACTTGCTACCAGCCTAAATAACCGCAAAAGACAGAAAGCCCCGCTCCAACAAAGGGAATGAGGCTTCCTCTCTGATAATTCTTCTTTAAATCTTCAAACACCGACTGATTATGTCGCGGATAAAAATCCATAATTTCCGAAAAAGTAATGTTACTCATCCAAATCCACCTGCCATATTGTTATAATATGGTAAGTGTATCATTTCAAACGACATTTTTCAACAAAATGTGTTCGTATACTTGACTTACACAGTAATTCTACATAAAATGAACTAAAAAAAGCGAGGTAATCATTTTGAGTAAATTTAAAACTGATTTAAAAGCTTCCGAAAATCATATTGCACTTATGAATTTATACAGAGATGAATGGAAATATCGTGACCAGTGGTTTATTTCTTCATTCTGGAGACTTGTGTATTTATCATTAATCATCTCTTTTTTACCTAATTTTCTATCCGCAATCAGTGTAAAAAGCGAGTTGGCTGCCAGATTACCGCTGTGGGTATTTTCCATATCCGGCATAATCTGCGCCTTATTTGGTCTCTATATCGGAATCGTGGAAAACAAGAAAATAACGTACATCGACCATGCTTACAGAGCCATCGAGAATGAACTGCCCGAAGAATATCAAGTGAAAAAAATCAAAAGTTCTCCTGCCAAATTGCGCACAAACAATGTGCTTTGTTTCACTATATATAGCATTATCATTTTGCTATCCATTGTAAATCTGATAAGCGAATACTTTTTGTAGGAGGTAACCAACATGTACTCTTACTCCCCACTTTGGCAGACCATCCACAAGCTCTTGCCCATTTTATCAATTGCTTCTTTTTCCCATTACACAATTCAAATAAATCCTACTGGTGGTCAAATCACTACTCATACAGTTCCCCCAATTCCACCAGTTTTGCCCCTTCTTCTTTTGCCCGTCTTTTGACCGTTTCCGTAACCCCGCTTTTACTGATGAACATTAGCTTCTTATCCCTCACACTAGGAAACGCTTCCGCCGCCTTATCGACTCCCAGCATGGCATAATAACTTTTGTTAGAAAAAACAAGTCTGTACCAAAACTTGTAGAAATGGTCAGTAATTTCATAAATACTTTTTTACTGCTGTCCGCTTCTCCACAAGGAACATGCTTTTCCAATAATCGGAGTGTTTGCAGAGTCAACATATATTTACTACACTTGCTCCCAATTTGTAAAATTCGCTATAAAATCGTTGTCATAGTATCCTTGGATAAGCTTAGAAAAATCTTGAAGATTCAAAGCATCATTTTTCTCTTGTGCAGAAAAAAATATAGTTTGATGCTTATGGGAAAATTCCTGCAAAATAGTTGTTTTCCCAATTCACCTTCTTCCATACATGACCATAAATTCAAACCGCGCACTTAAATACATTTTTTCAAGTTGGTTCATTTCACTTATTCTTCCAATCATTCCCCCACCTTCAATCTATTGCTTCTACAATCTTTAAGGCGTTCTTCGTATATAACAGAAGACCAAGGCGCTGCCTCAGTCTTCCTCATTTCATCCGTTCCTTCCGTCAGCTATTGTACTGCACCTCCGGTATCTCTGGTTTCTGCTGTTTGGCTTATCCGGAATTGTCCGCTCAATCACACCCTGCTTTAACGCTGGATCAAGATAATTCTTACGGAATGTCTGCCTGTGACTCAACCCTAATGCCCCCATAATTTCCGCTGCGGACAGTGTTTTGTTGCCAAGAATTTCCAATATTTTTCTTACCTGTGGTTGTACATCTTGGTCGGTATCTTGGTCGGTATCTTGGTCGGTATCTTGGTCGGTCACTGCTTCATACTTTTGCAGCGTATCATGAATAATCGTTAGCATCATCTCAACAAATCCACTGCTGTTTCCCTCTTTATCTGCCTTCCCAAGAGCATCGTAATACTCGTCTTGTCTTGTCCGTATTAAAGTCTCTATGGGAAGCCAATAAAACAACTTCTTCCATTGCCCCAGCAGGATAGCATGCCACAATCTGCCTAAGCGGCCGTTCCCATCAGCAAACGGATGTATAAATTCAAATTCATAATGAAAAATTGCGCTTTTTATAAGAGGATGCATATCGGATTCCTGATACCAGTCGATCAATTCTTTCATCTGTCCTGACACAAATTTCGCCGGCGGAGCCACGTGAATAACAGCGTCACCCGCATAGATTCCGACCGCGCCGGAACGAAATCTGCCATTTTCCTTAATCAACCCCTGCATCATAAAACGGTGTGCCTTTAACAAATCATCAATAGAATAAGGATTTAGTTCCGTCATAAGTTCATATGCCTGATACGCATTCCAGACTTCCTTAATCTCATTCGGATTTCCTAAAACATGTTTTCCGTTAATAATTGCAGTTACTTGCTCTACCGTCAATGAATTATGTTCAATCGCCAGTGACGCGTGTATCGTCCGAATGCGATTCTCCTTGCGCAGATGCGGTGTAACGTTTTCCGGCTGCAATACTGTTATTCTTCCGATTTGTTCACTAATCTCCATAAGCAGATTCACTATGGAATTTGACATATGGAACGGAGGCTCATATCCAGCCATGCCACACCCTCCTATCTCGACGGCACCAGTCTGATAATTCTTCCGGCAAACTCGTTAAAGTTCTGTGTCTGCAGGATCACTTTGCCCGGTCCGGTAAGCTTCGTTAAGAACAATCCCTCACCACCCAAGAAGATATTCTTGAGCCCTTTTACCGTTTCAATCTCATACCGCACTGACCTTTCAAAAGCGACCACATTTCCTGTGTCTACCTTGATGACCTCACCGGGCGCCAGATTCTTTTCTACTTTATTACCGTCAATCTCAAGAAATACCATGCCTGTTCCGCCGATATCCTGCAGAATAAATCCTTCTCCGCCGAACAATCCTGCCGAAAACTTCTTAGTAAACGTCACACTCAGGTTAACCGTCTCCTGCGCGCAGAGAAATGCGCCTTTCTGGCAGATCATACCGCCACATGCTCCCACATCGATCGGAAGCACTTCACCGGCTACCGTAGAGGCAAAAGCTATCATACTGCCTGCGCGTTCCGCCCTATACGTCGCCATAAAAAGCGATTCTCCCGAAAACATTCTGCCGATACTCTTGCCGAGACCGCCTCTCATATTGGAATCCATCGTGATCCCTTCCGACATCCATGCCATTCCACCCGACTGTGTGTACATCGATTCTCCCGGTGCATCAAAAAGCACCTCCACCGCCGGCATTGTGTCTCCGATAATTCTGTACTGCATAAATATTTCCCCCTTTGTAAAATTTTTTTCCAAAGTGCCATTTTGGCACTTTAAAGCATTCTGATTTACACTGTGAATAACATCATCGTATATTTCTGTTATGAAATCAATATAAAAGCTATAAATATATTCTTCATAACGGTTTTGTATCCTTTGCTGCGCGACACATCTCCCTTTTCAGTTCCGCCGGCATACTCCGCGGTCCCCGGACCGCATATACGCCAAACTTCTTAATCTTCTCAAATGACCACGCACCCGGCTCATACTTTTCCAAAAGTTCCACCTTCATCGCCTGTTTCACGGTCAAATTCTCATCTGAAAAATGATAGGGAATATCTACTTCCACAGCTTTACATTTATACAGAATCGATGAATATGGCGCCGCCACATACATATAAACAATGTCATCAACATGGATATCACTGCTCTGCTTCCATGTTACAATATGGGAAGCCTCGAATGCACCAACCACATCATAATATTTCGGGTTTGCCGGAATAATCCAGTCCTTTGCTACGGTACGGTTTGACTTTGTCCTATGAGGAACGCCATCTTTTGAAATAGCAATCACCCTGTGAATCTGCGCCTCCGTAGCAATAGGATATATCTCATTCATATGATTTACGATCCGTCTCCATGACTCTGAGGGTTCTTCCTGATAAGCGGAAGTTATATGCTCATATCCCCAGAGATGTTCCGGAGTGGAATATACCGCAATAGACCAGCCATAGCTTTCGCCCTTCTTGTTCTTCCTCTGCCTGAAATCTCTCATACAAAGGTACGTTTTCATTTCAAGGTCGGTGATAGTACCCTCAAAATTCTTCTCTCCGCCTTTACCAAATCCGGCATTCTGCTTTACCTCAAAGGAATACCATTCTGCATCCGCATTCCTTTCCGTAAAAAGATCCATGATCTTCTTTTGGCGTATCGAAGCCTTCTCATCCTCCCAAAGCGCATCAAAATCATATCCATCTCTGCGATAATTTGCAAAATACGGGAACCATTCTCTGGAAATGAATCCTGCTTTCTTATCGAAGAACTTACCATAAACCACTTCTCCGCTTCTGGCGATAATCTCTCTCCACTCCCATGGATCACGCGCAGCATCCCCGCTCCACCAGTATTCAGGCACAGTCCGCTCTTCCAGTGAAAATCCCGGAATATCATTCTTAAACAACGGCAGGAAACCGATTTCGTTAATATATGTAATCGCTTCTTCTACGGTATGAATACACTTAGGATCGTCCTCAGCCACACCGCACATAATCCATGTACCAGATTCATTTACCATCTTCGTCACTCTCCAGCCATAAACTATTATCTTCCTACTTCGTATCAGTAGTTTTATTTACGGGCAGTTACTGCGCCTGATCTATCGTTATATGCCTTACGTTAAATTTTCTCACATTAAATGCTATCCTGCAAGTGTTTATGTTTTTAAGTCCATACAAAAAGAACCGAACAGCCTTCACGCCATTCGGTTCACTTTCATTTTCAGTATTTACAGTTCAAACAGCAATCCATACAATCTTCCTATGAATTCTGCTCCATCGCCTCTGCCACAGCCGCTTCGCAGCTTCGCATCGCCAGAATCGTCTTGTCGAACAACTCGTCAAGCTCCCAGCCGAGCATTTCCGCGCCCTGTGTAATGACCTCTCTGGAACAGCCCGCCGCGAACTTCTTGTCCTTAAATTTCTTTTTCAGGCTCTTCACTTCCATATCCATCGTGCTCTTGGACGGACGCATCAGCGCGCAGGACCAGATTAGTCCGGTCAGTTCGTCGGATGCAAAAAGCACCTTCTCCATCTCAAGCTTCGGCTCTTCCTCGCTGCAAAGCCCGTAACCGTGAGAACAGATGGCATATATCATGTCCTCACCCACTCCCGCTTCACGCAGCAATTCCGGAGCCTTCTTGCAGTGCTCCTCCGGATAAAGTTCGAAATCAATATCGTGAAGAAGACCTGTTATCCCCCAGAATTCTTCTTCCGCCGCATGTCCTAATTCTTTCGCGTACCATCTCATCACGCCTTCCACCGTCAGCGCGTGCTGGATATGAAAAGGCTCTTTGTTATATTTCTTCAACAGTTCCAACGCCTGCTCTCTTGTGATACTGCTCTGTTTCGCAGGCTGTTCTGCTTCTTTCTTTCCGTTTTTTCCACGGTCGGCAGACTTTTTCTCCTGACCCTTATCCAGACTCTTCATCGTCGGGAAGAGCAAAACGTCGCGAATTGCCGGTGAATTTGTCAGCAGCATCACCAGTCTGTCGATTCCGTAACCGATACCACCCGTTGGCGGCATACCGATTTCCAATGCGTTCATGAAATCCTCATCCGTGGTGTTGGCTTCCTCGTCACCTGCGGCAAGCGCTTCCTCCTGCGCCTTGAAGCGTTCTCTCTGGTCGATCGGGTCATTCAGCTCGGAATAAGCGTTGCACATCTCGCGTCCGGTGATAAAAAGTTCAAATCGCTCCACATACCCAGGCTTGTCCGGTTTCTTCTTCGTCAGCGGTGAAATCTCAATCGGATGGTCCATGATAAAGGTTGGCTGCACCAGATGTTCTTCCACATATTCCTCGAAGAATAAATTCAGGATATCGCCCTTCTTATGCCTGTCTTCGTAATGAATCCCCTTTGCGTCGGCAAGTTTCTTCGCCTCAACGGTATCTTTCACCGTGTCAAAATCCACACGGGCATATTTCTTCACTGCTTCTACCATGGTCATGCGCTCAAAAGGCTTGCCAAGGTCTATCATTTCCTCGCCGTAAGGCACGGTAGTCGTGCCGCACACTTCTTTCGCCACATGGCGGAACATATTTTCCGTCAAATCCATCATACCGTAATAATCCGTATATGCCTGATAGAGTTCCATCAGGGTAAATTCCGGATTATGTCTTGTATCCAGACCTTCGTTACGGAATACACGTCCGATTTCGTAGACTCTCTCCATTCCGCCCACAATCAGTCTTTTCAGATACAGTTCCAGCGAAATACGAAGCTTTACGTCCTCGTCCAGCGCATTATAATGCGTTTCAAAAGGTCTTGCCGCCGCACCGCCCGCATTGGACACAAGCATTGGGGTCTCAACCTCCAAGAAGCCTTGTCCGTCCAGATAGCGTCTGATCGAACTGATAATCTTGGAACGCAGTACAAAGGTCTTCTTGACGTCCTCATTCATAATGAGATCCGTGTATCTCTGGCGGTAGCGAATATCCGTGTTCACCAGTCCGTGATACTTCTCCGGCAGAATCTGGAGACTTTTTGACAGTAGTGTCACTTTGGCGGCATGAACGGATTTTTCACCGGTTTTCGTGGTAAATACCTCGCCTTCGATACCGACAATGTCACCCACGTCATATTTCTTGAAATCGGCATAGGATTCTTCGCCGACGCTGTCGCGCGCCACATAGCACTGCATATCGCCCTGCAGATCCTGTACATTACAGAAAGACGCTTTACCCATAATACGTTTGGACATCACACGACCTGCGATGGAAACCGTCTTGCCTTCCAGCGCATCATAATTGTCTTTGATTTCCTGACTGTGATGTGTCACATCATATTTTGTAATCTGAAAAGGGTCTTTGCCGCTTTCCTGCAATGCGGCAAGTTTTTCCCGTCTTACTTTCAGAAGCTGGTTTACGTCCTGAACCTGCTGTTCGTTGCCCTGATTCTGTACTTCTGCCATGTTATTACCTGCACCTTTCTCAAATGTTACCGATATGTCGTTTTCTATTTCTATATTTCCCGTAATCTGCGTATATTTCCCTGTATTTATGCTTTATCTTAATTCGATCTCTGAATCTCCAGCACTTTATACTGAATCATTCCGGCCTGTGTCTCCACATTTACCGTATCGCCTACTTTAGTACCGATCAATGCCTTGCCCACCGGAGATTCATTGGAAATCTTTCCTTTTAAGCTGTTCGCCTCAGTGGAACCTACAATCTTATATTCCAGTTCCTCGTTATACTCCATGTCCAGTATCTTAACCAGACAGCCGATGTTAATCTTATCCAAATCAACTTCGTCTTCAACAACGACTTCCGCATTCTTCAGAATCTTTTCCAATTCTTCGATTCTTGCCTCGATATCGCGCTGCTCGTCTTTGGCTGCATCATATTCGGCATTCTCGGATAAGTCTCCCTGCTCTCTCGCCTCTTTGATTTTCTGTGCGACTTCTTTACGCTTTACAACTTTAAGATCATGTAACTCATCTTCATATTTTCTTAAGCCCTCATACGTTAAGATATTCTTTTTCTCCTGCATAGTAATTCTCCCTTTCTCCATATATTGTTACTTTTTTATTTTCTGCCTTATATCTGCTTGCAAGTATCATTTTGATTCACTGGGAAGAATGCGCGCCCTTTCGCATTCTTCCAGATATGACTTAGTTATACTTAGACTGCGTACTTTGCAGTCTTAGTATAACTTCATGTCTTCTTCATGTCTTCTTCATGTCTTTTTAACCTAACCATCATAACCATTTTTCACCATAGTGTCAAGGTATTTTAACGGTGAAACATACGGAATTCGGGGTGTTTTGCGCCTAAGCAGCCGTTCTTTTGACGCTTCGGACGCCACATCAATGTAGACGACATTACTTTCCGGTAAAATCTTCGGATAGCGAAACTGTGCGCAATAGTCCAGAACCAATCCGCGGCACGTATGTCTGCCGCATCTTAGATCAGCCTTATCTCCTAATTCCTGCACACCGCCGCGGCTGTTTCCATATGGCTCAAGCTGTGGCACCAGCCCGTACTCATAGTAATATTCATCCAAATGGCTGCCAAGCTCCATCCAGATATCAGCTTCCGCCATTTCTTCATAGAAAATCAGCAGACGGTTAATTCGAGACAGATAGGGGTGCAGCAATTCTCTGGTCATCTCCATCTGCCGGTCCGTATCTGCCGGTTCCCCTAACAGCACCGACACCTCTCCGCTTTCTCTGATCATCTCACCCGCATAGCGGTCAACCAGACGCCTTGTCACCGCGCGCACAGTATCTTCCCTCGGACTAAAGCGCCTGCTGTACTCCTCCGTCAAAACCTCTTCAATCTGCGGCTGAAGCCACGTGTCCGTCAATGTTTCGGTCATGCTTTCCACGCGGCGCAGCACTTCTTCCATTGCCTCCGACAGCATTTGCGGCTTCCACGCTCTGCGCCTATAATAGAAGGGCGGTATCGCGCAGCCGACTACCTGAAGCGCTCCGTCATCAAACAGTCCCGTTCTAAGAGACGCATCCTGAAACCAGAACCTCTTCGCCGCACATATCCCTTTTGGTTGTCCGTCATGTTCCGTTATCGAATAAAAATAAATAATCTTCTCCAGTTCCATGACTTAATATATGCGCTTACCCGTTCTGCCATGCAGAAAATATGATACAATGTTCCCGTGGGAGCTCGCTCACTAAGGGGATATTGTATCATATTTTCTATAGGGCGGGACGCATGGCAAGATGCCAATGTGGCTGGACGCTACAACTCCTCCAGCACCAGCCTCTCCAGTTCACCGAAACTCTCCGCCATATTCACGCGCTGCCGTAACTTGGCGGAATGCGGCATACCTATCGTATACCAGGACACATGCTTGCGCATCTCACGGATGCCCGTATATTCTCCTTTGCATTCCAATTGCAGTCTCGCATGGCGCAGAATCGCCGCCTTCACTTCTTCTCTATCCGGCTTAGGACTTACCGTTCCATCCTTCAAATAATCTGCAATTTGCCTGAAAATCCACGGATTTCCCCGTGCGGCACGCCCAATCATAATACCGTCGCATCCTGTCGTTATAAGCATTTTCTCTGCGCTGGCGCCATCCGTGACGTCGCCGCTTCCGATTACCGGAATAGACACGTTGTCTTTCACCTTGGCGATGATATCCCAATCCGCCTCCCCGGTATAATACTGCTCCCGCGTCCTGCCGTGCACCGCCACCGCCGCTGCCCCGGAAGCCTCCGCAATCTTGGCAATCTCCACCGCATTCACATGCGCCTCGTCGAATCCTTTACGAATCTTGACAGTCACAGGCTTATGAACCGCCTTGACCAGTGCCGTAATAATCTCTTCCACCAACTTTGGCTGCCTCATAAGCGCCGAGCCTTCTCCGTTGCCAACCACTTTCGGCACCGGACATCCCATATTGATATCCAGAATGTCAAAAGGTCTCTCTTCAATCTGTTTCGCCATCTCGCTTAGGATGTCCGGATCGGAACCGAATAGCTGCAATGACACGATACCTTCCTGCGGATGGATTTCCAGCAGGCTTTCCGTATTCTTATTTTTGTATAGGATAGCTTTGGCGCTGATCATCTCCATGCAGCACATCCCGGCGCCCTGCTCGCTGCACAGCAAACGAAAAGGCAGGTCAGTCACGCCTGCCATCGGTGCCAATATGATATTATTATTAAGCGCGACGCCGCCTATCGCCAAACTGTGGAGTAAGTCGCTCATAGCCATATCCTGCTTTCTGTCTTATTTCCTGCCCAAGGGCGATTTCACTCATTATCCAATACCGTCCTGTCATGCAGTATAAAAACTCTGTAGTACAACTGCAATGACTCAAGCATCTCCTGTCTGTTCCTGCGTATCTCACCCACCAGCAGACCGCTGCTGATTTCGTCATACAATAAATCATCCTCTTCGGCATTTGTTTCAAGCGAAACACTCCCATCCTCCTCGAAGACAATCGTGAATATTCCTCCTACCTCCTCGGTAAAAAGAACGCAGATAACATGCAGTTCTTCCTTAACAGATTCGGGAATCCCCGCAAACTGTTCATTGAAATAGTATTTTTGCTCATAAGCATTCGCTCCGCAGAGCACCACTCTCTTGTCCATCACACATACCCGTACAGCCCGCGTACCGACACTTCGCCGGCATAGACTTGTACCTTTTCCCCGTTCTCCTTCTCGACAATCAGTTCTCCCCGCTCATTGATACCACGGGAAATTCCCGTATATTCTCCCGCCGGATCGAGCACTCTCACTTCACCGTCTATTCCCTGCAAATGACTCTGATAAGCTTCCCGCAGTCCGGACATATCCAATGTTTTCAGAAACGTTTCGTAATTATCCTCAAAGCGCACAAGAATCTTCTCAAGCAAATCCGCCCTGCTTATCTGCCGCCCCGTCTCTATCCTTAAAGACGTCGCCGTCTTTCTTATCTCTTCTTGAAATTCTTCAGGGCTGGCATTATTAACATTCGTGCCGGCTCCCACTACAATATACTGTATCTCATCCATTTCCGGCGTCATGGTCATCTCTGTCAGCATACCGCATATTTTCTTTTTGTTCAGCACGATATCATTGGGCCATTTAATCGTTGTGACCGCATTTTTTGCACCTTCCAATACGCTTTCCACTGCTTCCGCCACGCTGAGCGCCATGACCAGCGTAATCATGGACGCCTTGTCCGGCGCAAACTCCGGTCTGAGCATAATGGTAAAAGAAAGAGCAGTTCCGGACAGCGTCTGCCATCCTCTGCCGCGGCGCCCTTTGCCTGCGTTCTGGACATCCGCGACCACCACCGTACCATGCGGTTCGCCTTCCTCTCCGCATCGCTTGGCATCATTGTTGGTAGAACCCGTCTGATCATAATAATATACTTTGCACCCTGCCCATTTCGTGGTCAGTCTGCTGGCAATCTCACTCTGTGATAAAATATCCGCAGGACCTTCCGCGAGCCGGTAGCCCCTGCCGGAAACCGACTCAATCTGATACCCTTCTTCTTTTAACTGGTTAATCACTTTCCAGACTGCTGTCCTCGTAACGCCGAAGCGGTCGCAAAGCTGTTGTCCCGATATATAATCTTCACTGTTCCGAAGCAGTGCCAGAATATCTGTCTTATCTGTTTTCATTACACTCCCATCCACGCTATCATTCTGTTGTCTAAGCATTCGCTCATCACCGTCATATCCGGTGCTTTATAATTTGTACTCTCCAAGAGTCACCGCCATCACAGCCTTAATCGTATGCATACGGTTTTCCGCCTCTTCAAAGACAATCGACTGCTCAGACTCAAACACTTCATCCGTCACTTCCATCTCATCAATGCCGTATTTCTGATTGATTTGTTTTCCGACGCCGGTTTTCAAATCATGAAAAGCGGGCAGGCAGTGCATAAATACAGCATTCTCTCCCGCATATTCCATCACCTTGCTGTTCACCTGATAGGGCATTAAATCATGCAGTCTGCTCTTCCAGACTTCTTCCGGCTCTCCCATGGAAACCCACACGTCCGTGTAGATGACGTCCGCTCCGCCGGCACCTTCAGCCACATCCTCCGTCAATTTAATGCTGCCTCCCGTCTGTGCGGCAATCTCCTCACATGTCTGCACCAGCGCAGCCTCCGGAAAATACTCTTTCGTCGTGCAGGCAGTAAAATGCATACCCATCTTGGCGCAAGCCACCATCAGGGAATTGCCCATATTATAACGGGCGTCACCCATATATGTCAGCCTGATTCCTTCCAAATGTCCGAAATGCTCTCTGATCGTCAGGAAATCCGCCAGCATCTGCGTGGGATGAAATTCGTTCGTCAGTCCGTTCCACACCGGCACGCCGGCATATTTTGCCAGTTCCTCCACAATATCCTGTCCGTAACCGCGATATTCGATTCCCTCAAACATGCGCCCCAAAACCCGCGCCGTATCTGGAATACTCTCTTTCTTGCCAATCTGCGAACCCGAAGGGTCTAAATAGGTCGTTCCCATACCGAGATCATGCGCCGCCACCTCAAAAGAACAGCGCGTTCTCGTGCTCGTCTTCTCAAAAATAAGCGCCACGTTCTTGCCTCTATGGATATCCACGGGAATACCTTTCTTTTTCTTATCTTTTAAATCAGCCGCCACATCCAGCATATATGTAATCTCTTCCGGTGTAAAATCCAAAAGTTTTAAGAAGTTTCGTCCTGTCAAATTCATAATAGCCCTCTTTTCTATACTCTATACTCTATACACATAGGCACAAACTATGTACGCAAACTCAGACAGTCTGTATAAACAGGTTGTAACAAACTATGGGACGGCTCCGCAGAACCATCCCACAATGTTCTTAAACATGTAACTGTCCGACAATATCTTACAATCAGTTACCAAAACAAGTGTTATTTGAAACAAACCTCTTATTTCCAAACTTCTTTCACAGAAGTTGCCAGCCCTGCCAAGCCCTGAATCTCAGACGGGATAATAATCTTGGTCGCCTGACCGTCTGCCGCCTTCTCAAATGCCTCGAGACTCTTAATCTTAAGCACCGACTCATCTGCACCTGCCTCGCGAATCATTCTGATACCGTCCGCTGTAGCCTGCTGTACTTTAAGGATTGCCTCTGCCTCACCTTCCGCCTCGCGGATCATCTTCTCTTTCTGAGCCTCTGCACGAAGGATTGCAGACTGTTTCTCTGCCTCTGCCTCCAAGATTGCAGATTCTTTCTTACCTTCCGCAACTAAGACCGTAGACTTCTTCTCACCTTCCGCACGAAGGATTGCCTCACGACGTTCACGCTCTGCCTTCATCTGTTTCTCCATAGCATCTTGTATTGCCGCAGGAGGAATGATGTTCTTAAGTTCGACACGGTTCACCTTGATACCCCAAGGGTCTGTCGCGATATCAAGAGACGCTCTCATCTTCGTGTTGATCACTTCTCTCGACGTCAATGTCTGGTCAAGTTCCATCTCACCGATGATGTTACGAAGCGTTGTAGCAGTCAGGTTTTCAATCGCCATAATCGGATTCTCCACGCCGTATGCGAAAAGCTTCGGATCTGTAATCTGGAAAAATACGACCGTATCAATTCTCATCGTTACATTATCCTTTGTGATAACCGGCTGGGGTGCAAAATCCACAACCTGCTCTTTTAAAACGACTCTCTTAGCCACTTTATCAATAAACGGAACTTTGATGTGAAGACCTACGGACCATGTCTGTTGATAAGCGCCCAATCTCTCTACAACATAGGCATGTGCCTGAGGAACAATTTTGATGCATGATAGCAAAATCAGGACAATCAAAATCAAAACAACTACTAATGCAATAACTCCACCCATTTCTATACCTCTTTTCTTTCTTCTACGATCAGCTTTACGCCATTGATCGCCAACACGGTAGCCACTGTACCAACCGGCAGCCTCACACCGTCCACTCTGGTCCTTGCAGACCATTCCATGCCGCCTACATTGACCTGTCCGATTCCCTGAAGATTATCAATCTCGCTGATCACAATCGCCTGCCTCCCCACCAAGCTCTCCGCATTGGTTCTGATTCTGTCCTTATTAAAATATTTGACCGCAAGAGGTCTTGTAAAGAACAGTAACAAGGCTGACACGACCAGAAAAAGAATAATCTGCAAAAAAAGCGGTGCATGAAATAACGCCGCAATCGTCGCCACAAACGCTCCGCCCGCAAACCAGACAGTCGTGAGTCCCATTGTAAGCAATTCTATAACGACCAATGCTACGAGAACAACCAGCCAGAATACAGTCATACTCAAATCAGCTATAAAAGCCATCAGTCCTCACTCCTTTTCTCTTAGTATACGCATAATTCCCGCAATATACATAGTGTAGCCGCACTACTTATATGTTTTACAGCTACATTACATTCTACTATATTATAACCTATCTGGCAAGGTTCATATGGAAGAATCATGCCTGCACATATAGAAGAATCGGACTTGCACAATATAAGGATCGGATCGTAATTCCTCCCAACATAACAAAGTTCCGCTAAAGCCGCTCGCTTTGCAGCCTTAGCAGAACCTTATATTTTGTTACCAGAATACCTGATGATCTATCAAAAGTCCGTCATGATTGCCGGCTCTTCTGAAATGCGTCGCTTCTCCGACATTCGTCTCACCGTTAATCGCCGCCTGCGCCGCCTCATAACAGCTATCCATAATGTTACCGCTGGTGTAAACTCTCGCAACCTTACCGTTTAATGCCGGTGTAAACTGTCCCGACGCAAATATAACGCCCGATATTGTATTCGGATAAGCGCCGCTTCTGACACGGTTCATAACAACGGCTCCTACCGCCAGCTTACCGTTATAAGTCTCGCTTCCGGCTTCGCACTGGATTAGCGCTGCCAGCAATCGAAGGTCGTCGCCGCCGACTACCACCGCGCCTTGGTTTGCCGTCAGTTTCGCCTGACGCTCTTCCTCTTCTCTCAGCTTGATTGCCGCTAACGTCTCGCCTTCATCAATATGAAAATACACATCTACAAATTCTGAAGAAACATATCGCGTCTCTTCCTCGTATTCGACGCTGATCCAGTCGTCGTCAATAAATTCGATGATTTCTAACTCGTCGTCTCCAGTCAGGAGTCCAACCACATCCGCATCCGTGTTCGGTTCATCGCGCACGCGTAAGATTTCCGTCTCGATTGTGACAATCAGATTCCCGACGTCATCCGCCATCGCTTCCGCATCCTCTCCAAAAAGAAGATACTCGTCGCTTGCCCAGCCGATCAGTTCGCCGCTTTTTAATCTGGTCCAGCCGTCTTTCCGCTCCAATATTCTGCCGCCACAGTCCTTGTATAGCACACCGACTTTGTCTGATTCTTCGCTCGCCTCCGCTCTCACATTCATGGCAACCTGCACATTCACCATCACCAGATCGGACTCTTCCGCCGCCTGCGGTTTGCCGGTCTGTGCAAGTTCAGTCAATTCTTTGATTGCCTGATCGTTCGCGGTTCCCGTCGTCGGATCGATGATCGGTGTGATTCCAACGCTCAAAGAATCAAGATATTCTTTTTGATCGGAAGCTTGTGCTTTCAAACAAAACATTCCCGATATACTCAGACAAAGAATCATCCCGGCAAGCAGAATAAACGTCTTTCTGCCCTTCAGCATAAATATAATCCTCCACCATTTCCCCGATAATTCCCCAATGTTACTATCATAATACTAAAATATTACAAAATTGTTAACTCCCAAGTTTTGGATAATTTTAGCAAAACACCTATTCTTTGTCAAGTTTACGCGGCATGTCCTGTTTTTATGCCTATTTTATGCTGTTTTTCACACATATGCCAATATATCTGTTCCGGCGCACTTCTGGCGTACGTGCGAAAATAATGTTTTCTTGTTACGTTACATTTTTATAATTTCCCGGACTGCTCTACCGTGGCAATCAGAGCGTCCATAACCGCACCTCGCATTCCTCTCTCCTCTAAAACACGAACGCCCTGTATCGTCGTTCCGCCCGGTGAGCAGACCATATCTTTCAGCTCTCCGGGATGTTTCCCGCTCTCGAGAACCAGCTTCGCCGAACCGTAAACCGCCTGCGCAGCAAATTGATACGCCTGCGTTCTTGGCATTCCGGCCGCCACCGCCGCATCCGCCATCGCTTCGATAAACATGAAAACATACGCCGGAGAACTGCCGCTCACCGCGCCCACCGCGTCCATGAGCCGTTCCGGAACAAGCATCGCCTTACCGAAGCTTTCCATTAATTTAATACAATACTGCGTCTCTGCCTTAGAAGCCTGTCCGTTCACACAGACTCCCGTGCATCCTGCACCCACCAGTGCCGGCGTATTCGGCATACAGCGGACAAGCTTAATCTTGCTTCCAAACCGCTCCTCAATCCATGCCATCGTCTTTCCTGCCGCAATGCTTATAATGAGGGGATCATGGAGCAGACAATCGTGTATTTCGTGAATCACTTCTTCCATAAATTGCGGCTTCACGGCAAGAAACAACACCTCAGACTCTTCTGCCACCGCTTCATTCGTGTCCCGCACCTGTATGCCGTAAGCCTTGCGGACCGCTTCCATTGTCTCCTTTGTTTTTGCTGTTCCGATAATATCTTCCGGTTTTACAATCTGGTTATCCAGCATTCCCCCGATAATGGCTTTTGCCATACTTCCAAGTCCTATAAAACCAATCTTCATTTTCTTCTCCTCCTTGTCTTTTTATTTCTTGTCTTTTACTTCTTGTCTTTTACTTCTTGTCCTTTACTATTAGCCCTCTTTAAACAACTATGGTTATTTAATATATTCCCATCGCTTTTTGTGGCAAATCCCTGCGCATATCTCTATTAAATCATGATTTAACATATTTTATCCTCTATCTCTTATTCACACTTTGTAAAGTCATGATTCCGCAGCGCTTTCTAATGCCGCCTCTGCCTGTAAGCTTCATATAACAGAATCGAGGATGCCACCGCCGCATTGAGCGATTCCACTTTACCTTTCATTGGAATCTTAAGATACGCGCCTGCACATTCTGCCGCCTCTTGTGACAAACCATTTGCCTCGTTTCCAATGAGAAAAGCGCAGCTCCTGCGGTAATCATACTCGTCATAATATCGTTCGGCATGCAGATGCGCGGCGTACACATCAATCTCCCGCGCCTTCATCATGCGGACCGCTCCACATAAATCGTCCGTATAGAGAAACGGTACTCTGTAGACAGACCCCATCGTTGAGCGGATTGTCTTAGGATTATAGATATCCACTGTCTGTCTGCTCATAATAATACCGTCCACGCCGGCGGCTTCTCCCGCCCGAAAGATCGTTCCGAGATTGCCCGGATCCTGTATATTTTCCAGAATCATAAATAACATTTGTTTTTTATTCTGTCCACCCGGATTCACATCTTTAGAATCCGCCTTCATGGAATTTGCAGCCGCCTTGGGAACCCCGTCTGCATTCTCCCCGCTCCCTGTCTGCGTGTTCATCACGATACTCATTCCGGCAGCTTTGGAATGGCATTTCCCCGCAAGCATATCCTCTATGTTGTACTTAAACTGCCTGACAAGGCAGAGTATCCCCTGCGGCGTCTTCGTATCAGACATTTTAAGAAACACATCGTCAGCCACAATTTCACATAAAAGTTGATTTAACTTTTTGTCATACCTTTCATACAATTCTTTCTCCATCCGTTCGGATATATATACCTTCTCAATCCGTCTCGGCGGCGCTTCGTCAAACATCTTGATTCCTTCCGCCACAAAAAGTCCTTCTTTACTGCGTGCCTTTGCTTTCTGGGCAAGCTGTATGACCTCTCTGACAGAACGGTTGTTATAACTTGTAATCATCTATTTTCTCTCCCTGCTTATTTGATAAATGCCTCTTGCAATTCCACTTGTTATTTAATGAGCGCTTGTCTCCCGGAATAAGCCGGCATAAACATAATTTCTTTCGAAACAAACGCGCCTTAAAGCATTGTTCATTTTCTCATACCCCATCAACTAAATCCTGATTTAACATCCTTTTTTTTGCGCGTCACATCACAAAAAGCAGCCTAGACAGCGGAATTTCTTATCATATAAAACATTACCCCGCAAATTTATAATTTACGGGGATAAATAGTTTCTTCTATATATTAAAGAGCCAGAATTCTTGCAACCTGATATTCATACTCATGAATATTCTTCTGCATATTAAGCGCTTCCTCAATATCAAAATCAAGGAACACACCGTGTTGATAACCAACCACACGATTGGTCTTGCCTTCACAGAGAATATCCGCCGCATAGGCGCCCATGATGGAAGCATAATAACGGTCTTTACAAGTAGGTGAACCGCCTCGCTGCATGTATCCTAATATGGTTGCCCTCGTCTCCATGCCGGTAGCCGCCTCGATACGCCTTGCCATAGAAGTAGAGTGTCCGATTCCTTCGGCATTGATGATGATATGGTGGGTTTTACCGCGCTTCCTGCTGGCAATAATGTTATTGATAATCTGCTGCTCATTGTAATCATATTTCTCCGGAAGCAGAATATCTTCGGCGCCGTTCGCGATACCGCACCACAGCGCGATATATCCGGCGTTCCTGCCCATAACTTCAATAATACTGCACCTTTCATGTGACGAAGAGGTATCTCTGATCTTGTCGATTGCCTGCATGGCTGTGTTGACTGCCGTATCGAATCCTATGGTGTATTCCGTACATGCTATATCGAGGTCAATCGTTCCCGGAATACCGATTGTGTTAATGCCATGTCTTGCAAGCGCCTGTGCACCGCGGTAGGAGCCGTCGCCGCCAATAACAATGAGTCCTTCGATTCCGTGTTTATGGCAGATATCCGCACCCTTCTTCTGTCCTTCTTCCGTACGGAACTCGGAGCAGCGTGCGGTGCCCAAGATTGTACCGCCCTGCTGAATCGTATCAGACACGGACCATCTCTCCAAATCTATGATTTCTTCATTCAAAAGACCACGATAGCCTTTTTTGATTCCCTTAACGGTAACACCGTTCGCAAGCGCCTTCCTGACCACCGCACGGATGGCTGCATTCATACCCGGCGCATCGCCGCCGCTTGTCAGAACACCAATCGTCTTGATCTGTTTTGCCATATCTACACCATGCCTTTCTGTGCTGATTTCTATCTGTATTTTACTCTAAACATATGCGTATTTCAATCTTTTTCGGAAATTGATTTAAGGAGCAAAATAATCTTTACTCTCACACCACTTTCACATTTTCCTTCCCATACAGACGGATCAGCCGCCCGGTCAGCTCCTCCCCGGCGTCCACGTTCCAGTTGCGCGGCAGGGCGTTCATGGACTTCGGATTCTCCACATAAATCACAACGCTGTCTTTACCCTCAGATTGACGCAGAGCGTCGTACAGTTCTTCTTTATGCTCCTCATAGGCCTCCTTCGTCGGGAATTTAATCCACAGTTTTCTGGCTATCTCTTCAAAAGGCGTAATCTGCTCGCAAATCAGCTTACCGTCTTTTTCTTCTTCCACCGAGACGCGACCCTTGATAAATACTTTACTATCCTCTGTTATGCTGCTCCCGAAACGCTCGTACTGTCCCGGAAATACGATAACTTCAATCGAACCGACCAAGTCTTCTACCTGCAGAAAAGCCATCACCTTTTCATTCTTCGTATATTTAATCTTCTTTTCCGAAATCATGCCGCCGATGGTGGCGCTTCTGCCGTCAACGACCACTGTCTCGCCGGTCTCTTCATCGGGTACGAAATCAGCCGTCGTATTTGTGATATTCTTGCGCCACATCTCCTGATATTCCTCCAAAGGATGTCCGCTGATATATATGCCGAGAACCTCCTTCTCGAATGCAAGCTTCATTTCCTTCGAATATTCGCCCACATCAGGCAGTTTTACTTCAAAGTCTTCTTTCTGTTCTTCGGACACGATATCAAACAGTGACATCTGCCCTGCCATATTATTCTTTTTATCATGCTGAATACTGTCCATAATCTGAATATACACACTCATGAACTGCTTGCGCGTTCCGCCCAGACTGTCCATCGCACCCGCTTTGATAAAGTGCTCAATCGCCCGCTTATTCACTTCCTTATCCGCCATACGGGTAATAAAATCTTTCAGATTCGTGTATGGCCCACGCTCCTTGCGTTCAGCGACCACGATATCAATAACCGGCCGTCCCACACTCTTGATCGCCGTCAGCGCATAGCGGATCTGATTGCCATGTACAGAAAACCCGACTTCCCCTTCATTGATATCCGGCGGAAGGATCTCGATTCCCATACTGCGGCACGTCATGATATACTCAGAAACCTTATTCGGATTGTCAATGACCGACGTAAGAAGCGCCGCCATAAATTCCACCGGATAATAATATTTCAAATATGCCGTCTGATACGCAACTACCGCATAGCACGCCGCATGGGATTTATTGAAAGCGTACTTGGCAAAATCCATCATCGTATCATAGATGTGATTGGCAGTCTCCGCACTGATACCGTTCGCCACGCAGCCGGGCACGCCCTCCTCGGGATTGCCGTAGGTAAAGTTCTTGCGTTCCTGCTCCATCACATACTGCTTCTTCTTACTCATGGCACGGCGCACTAAGTCGCTGCGTCCCATCGTATAGCCACCCAGATCCTGCACGATCTGCATAACCTGCTCCTGATAGACGATACACCCGTAAGTGGGCGCCAGAATCGGCTCAAGCTGCGGGCAGTCATATGTGACGGACTGCGGATTGTTTTTCCCCTTAATATATTTCGGGATAAAGTCCATCGGTCCCGGACGGTAAAGCGAGATCCCCGCGATAATATCTTCCAGACTCTGCGGCTTCAACTCTTTCATGAAACTTTTCATACCGCCGCTCTCAAGCTGGAACACACCGTCCGTGCGTCCCGTCCCGATCGATGCAAGCACCGCAGGATCATTGTAATCGATCGTATCTACATCTATATGCTTTCCCGTGCTCTTTTCTGCCATTTCTGCTGCATTCTGAATGACCGTCAGTGTACGCAGACCCAAGAAGTCCATCTTGAGAAGCCCCAGTTCCTCTATAGTCGTCATCGTAAACTGCGTAGTGATGGAACCGTCGGAACCGCGGGAAAGCGGTACGAAATTATCCGCCGCATCCGGACAGATGACGACCCCCGCCGCGTGCATGGATGTGTGACGAGGAAGTCCTTCCAGACGCTTACTCATGTCAATCAGCGTGTGCACCTGCTCGTCTTCATTGTAGAGTTTCCTAAACTCCGGATTCATCACCAGCGCCTTGTCAATCGGCACACCCTGATTCTGCTCATTGGGAATCATCTTCGCAATCGAATCCACAAAAGCATAGGGCAGGTCCATAACGCGCCCCACATCGCGAATCACACCCTTCGCCGCCATCGTACCGAACGTGACGATCTGTACCACCTTGTCACTGCCGTACTTGCGGTTGACATGGTCGATCACCTCCTGTCTTCTCTCGAAGCAGAAATCCACATCAATATCCGGCATGGACACACGCTCGGGGTTTAAGAAACGCTCGAACAGAAGACTGTACTTAATAGGGTCGATATTCGTAATCTTCAAACAGTAAGAAACAATACTGCCCGCCGCAGAACCGCGCCCCGGACCGACAGCAATGTCATTTTCTCGGCAATAGTTAATATAATCCCACACAATCAGGAAATAATCCACAAATCCCATGTCTTTGATGATGCCAAGTTCATATTCCAGACGCTTCTGCAGCGTTCCGTCATCATCGGGATATCTCTGCGCCATACCGTCCTGACACAGCTTATTTAAATAGGACCACGAGTCATATCCTTCCGGCACCTCGTAGTGCGGCACCTTGTACTTGCCAAACTCAATCTCCACATGGCATCTGTCTGCGATACGCTGTGTGTTCTCCACCGCTTCCCATGCATAAGAGAAAAGCCCTTTCATCTCCTCTTCACTTTTCACATAATACTGACCGCCCTCATAGCGCATACGGTCCTCATCGGCCAGCTTCTTGCCTGTCTGCAGACAGAGTAGAATATCATGCGGCTGCGCATCTTCCGCATAAGTATAATGCACGTCATTGGTCGCCACCAGCGGGATATCCAGTTCTTTGCTCATAGAAAGCAGCGCAGCGTTGACCGTCTGCTGCGCCGGAATCCCGTGATCCTGCAATTCTAAGAAAAAGTTACCTTTGCCGAAGCAATCCTCATATTTTCTGGCAACCTTCTTCGCCTCATCGATCAATCCTTTCTGGATATAGCGCTGCACTTCGCCCGCCAGACACGCCGAAAGAGCAATGATTCCCTCATGGAATTCCTGCAGCACTTCCATATCCACACGGGGACGGTAATAATATCCTTCCGTAAATCCCTTGCTGACAATCTTCATCAAATTGCCATAACCCGTGTTATTCTCCGCCAAAAGCACTAGATGATAATATCTGTCCTCGCCGCCCGTCAATTCCCTGTCGAAGCGGGAATGGGGCGCCACATAGACCTCGCAGCCGATAATAGGATTGATGCCCGCCGCAGTCGCTTCCTTATAGAATTCAATCACACCGTACATCACACCATGGTCTGTGATGGCGGCGCTGTCCATTCCAAGTTCCTTCACCCTTTTAACATATTCTTTAATCTTATTGGAACCGTCCAGCAGACTGTATTCGGTGTGGACGTGTAAATGTGCAAATGCCATGTGGAAACCTCGTTTATCTGTATAGAAAGTTGATAGTTCAATGAAAGAAAATCAGCCGTGTACTCTCGATTTTATCTCACAAGTATTTTATCACAAAGAATTATTGCAACAATTGCAATACTGTACTCAATTGCTGGTTCGCCTGCGTCAACATACTTGTGCCAGCCTGACTGAGAATACTATTGATAGAGTATTCCATCATTTCATCCGCAATATCCGCATCACGGATGACAGACTCGGCATACTGCGTATTCTCCTCTGAATTTTCATTAATCTTTCTGGCATGTTCCAGACGATTCTGGTATGCACCAAAGGTGGCCCGCTGATCGCTGATTGTCTCTAAAGCTGCTTTAATCTCATTAATCGCATTGTCTGAGTCTTTTACCGTCAGCACATTCGTATCAGCCAGCCCTAATTTCAACAGACTAAGCGAATCATATGTAATGTCTATATGCTGTCCTGCCTCTGCACCTGCCTGTACAAAGAAATTACATGCACCGCCGTAGATGGGAACGTCAATCTTACGTTCATTTGCCCTCGCATAGGAAGTATGATTAGCATCCCACCCGGCACTTGACCGGTATAAATCAAAAATTGTACTATCATTCAATGCATTTTTAATCTTTGTTAATACAGAATCTTCCGTATCCGTATTTGATACGTCAATTCTTATACTAAAGCTTCCGACCGCGGTTTCCTCGTGTTTATCATTACCATATATGTATTTCTGGTCTGCCTTCAATGTGAAACTTAGTTCTATACACCCACCACTATCAGCAGCACCATTCAACCCTTTATTCAAAAGTCCCGGCGATGAATCGTTCTTATCACCTGTCAGCGCTGCCATAACAGAGCCAAGCGTTCCATCCAGACTACCATTCCTTGGATACCATATCTGATATTTATCCTTGGAATTTGAATAATAGTGCCACCAAAAGCCCTCATCATCCTTCGTTTGGTCATACGCATAATAAGATGTCGACCTTGATTCAGCCGTCACATCCCCTATCCCTTCCATATAAAATTTAAATTTCCATACATCGGTACTCGTTCTGGCATCTTCCACTGAAATATCTGCCGGAGGACTGTCAATCAAATTTGTCCCGCCTGTCGTCTTAGCTTCCAGAAAATCAAGATCCTGCGCGTCAAAATTATGTCCGTTCTGATTATCATTTACATATGATGCATACGCCGCAGAGTAATTCAGACTCGCACTATAATATCGCACTCCCGTATAGCGCTGTGCAGAACCATCGGGCTTTTCGAATTGCCCGGTCATGGTTACCGTAGGATAAGCCCATATATTTGTTTTATCAACTGCCGCAATAATATCTTCCAATGTCGCTTCTTCCTGCACCGACATGGAAAAACTGTGTTTCAACACCGGAACCGGCTGCCCCGAAGAGGTATCAAATAGTTCTGTGTCTGTCTCTTTAAAATAATCGCTTATTTCAATCTGATATTTATTTTGTTTGATAGTTTCCCAGTCAATTTTCTTGGTCGTATATGTTTTATCACTATACCCTGTCCAAGAAATCTCCATACCATCTTTATCTGCCGCGATGCTGTAACCGCTCTTTGGCACAATACCACAATTCTTATTCGTAATATCCGTTGAAACATAATGCCCTGGCGTACCATTAAAATCAACCGCCTGCCGCTTCTCATAACCAAGTACTACTGCATCCGTCGGCTCCCAGATTTTAATCTCATTAAAAGATGTCGTATCGAAAATACGGTCCAGTTCCTCCTTGAGCGCTTGTATCTCCTGATCGATATACGCACGGTCATCCTTGGTGTTTGTACCGTTAGCAGATTTGACTGCCAGTTCGTTCATACGCTGTAAGATGACCTGCGTCTCATTGAGTGCACCGTCCGCTGTCTGCACATAACCGATACCGTCCTGAATATTCTCCGCGCCTTGATGCAGCCCGCGAATCTGTCTGCGCATTTTCTCAGATATCGCCAAACCAGCCGCATCATCCGCCGCTCTGTTAATTTTGTAACCTGAAGAAAGTTTCTCCGAATTCTTCGCAATCTTCTTCGTTGTAAGATTCAATTGTCTGTTCGCATTCCATGCGAGCATATTAGTCTTTATCGACGGCATCCCTGCGTCCTCTCTCTCATGTTCCTATACAAAATCCTAAGAATGTATATATGATATTGTATCGGTTATTACCATCTAAGGCTTTAGTCTTTATAAATGTATTCACCAAACCGGTTATATGGGTCAGACACATAATAGTCCTATCCAGAGACACATCATCGGATATTGAGTTATGATATACTATATTACGATATAC
>VSOA01000001.1 GCA_009774585.1 Lachnospiraceae bacterium | reverse complement strand
TCTTATATCTGTGGGCGTAACTGTTATATCCAACTGTGTATTTCCATAGTCAATCGTTCCCTTGCTGCCATCCGCGGACTCGATATGCTCCACGAACCACCTATCATCACTGTAATAGTATGCATTCTGCACCGTCACGCGGTCATTCTCGCTGTACTCTATCACGAGATGGCTGCCCTCTCTCCTCAGGCGGATGTCCTCTGCCTTTATCCCCTCGCCGAACACGATGCGGTCGTCCTTGCCCTCTGTCTGGCTGTATTCATAGTCATACACTATGTCCTTCCCGTCACCGAGGCTGAAGATGTACGTGTCGTTTCCATAGCCGCCGTCAAGGTAGTCATTCCCTGTCCCTCCTGTCAGGACGTCATCCCCGTACTCGCCGTAGAGGTAATCCGCCGTCCATGTAGTCGTCGCCATATCCGCCGTAAAGGGTGTCGTTCCCTTCCTCTCCGTAAACAGTGTCGTCACCGCTCCCGGCATTGACCCTGTCATCACCGGCTCCCACATAAAATGTCTCATCCTCGTCATACGCATAGGCGGCTCCGTATCCCTGCAGTGTCTCCGACGCATCCGTGCCATGCTTCACCTTCAGCATTTCCTTCACGTCCTCCGGCGCCAGCACCGTCCCGTCCGCAAACTCCATGCGCTCTATGCTTTACGCAGAAATTGAATATTTTTTCCTATGCTCATACTGCCCTCCTTGATCGGCCTCGCAAATCGTAGAACTTCTTAGCGAAACAGCCTTTGCCGTGAGCTCCGGAAGTTCTTCTCACACGATTATCTTGACAGATAGGAATACACAATTCCACCACACCGAAAGCGCATTTATCACAAAGGCTGCAATATGACAGTTTACATTTCAGGCAAACTTTCACTCCGGAAACACCGACTGCATACTTCGCATAAACAGTTTCGCCGGACGGTGTCCAGCCCCTGTGATCATCCGGTTCGTCTCCGTCACATAGTCCGCCATTTTCCTGCGGAAGTTGGCGGTCAGAAGTTCTTTTCCCAATATGATTTCCGACACGTTCTGTAATTCGGTCAGCGTAAAATATTCCGGCATCAGGTCAAAGACAATCCTGCCGTCCGTCTCCGTCTGCTGTCTAAGCTTTAATAACGCATAGACGACGAGTTTCGCATGGTCAAACGCAAATCCCTGTTCTTCCTCGATAACATAATCTGTTTTCACCTGATAATTGCGTATGCTTTTCTCTTCTCTGACAACAGCCTGTAGTACGATCGGCTCCTCTCTGTCTCTGTTCGTGAGCCGAATCCGATAAGCTGTTTTCTTTCTGATAATATCTTGATTCTGCTCGTCTGCAAACCGCTCCTCTACGGATTTCTCCATCTCAAAGCCCACATCGAACCACCTCGCATCCCACGCATCGCTGCCGCCTCTGATACGGTATTTTTCCCCGTCAATGAGCGCAAGAAACGTATGCGAAATAATCCATCCCCGCGGATCTCTTCCCTCTTCTCCGAACACCCCTGCAAGCTGTAAATAAGCGTCTTCAACATGCGTCTCCTCAAACAGTTCCCGCCTCGCCGCCTCACTGACTTCCTCGCCCTTTTGGCAGAATCCGCCCGGCAGAGCCCACTGCCCCTTATATGGATAGGACTCTCTTTGTATCAAAAGAATCTTGAGTTTTTTCTCCGGCAGTTTCCGATAATTCTCCGTATTTCTGACCTTCTCCTCCGCTCTGCTCCCCATCACGGAGAAAACCGCCATGTCCGCCGCTATGGAGGGGCGCTCGAACTTTGTAATGTCATACTGTGCCAAATAGTCTTTTTCTTCCTGCGTCATATCACCAACACCCCTTTTTGCGGCGCAATCCCAATCGTAACTTCCGTTCCTGCATTAAACTCGATGGCGTCACTCTCAATCCCATCTGAAAAGACCACGCCGTTTCCGGGCATCTTGGACAAAATCCGGAAGCTGTCCCTGCCGCCGAGGCTTCCATAGACGATACCGGTCTGGGTGGAACGGCTTGGAAAAGGCTCCCTTACTACAAAAGTCAATTCGTCGTCATCCCATCTGCGCCGCCTGTCCCTGAAATCCTGACTGACGAACTCGCGGGCAATTCCTGCCGCCTGCGTGATCACGGATTTGTACCAGCCGGTAGAACCAAGTCCGGTAGAGACGATGATACCGCTGGAAGACTGATGCTCTCTCTTCTGATTCCACACAATATCATAGCGCGCCGACACATGTGTTTTCTGCCCTATGAACAGATCATTGACGGCAAGCATCATCTGTCCGTCCTGCGTCGTCGCCTGCGCCATCGTAACCTGCCTTACATCATGGTTTCCGGCAATTGTTTTTAGTAAAACCTGTTCTGACTGCCCGGGTTCAAAGGGTAACAGCACCCCGTCCCACCTCTCCGGATCCGGATTGATACCGATGAGCGGCTGTCCGTGCAGATATTTCATGACATTTGCCACCAGACCGTCTTGTCCGACGGCAACCACAATATCCTTTTCACCGAAAATCATATTCGGCAGGAAATCTCGGTCAATCTGCTGGACTCTGGCATACTTCTCCGCACTGTGTATCACATCCGCAACTGCCGCATGATACTTCTCGTCTTCCCGCATATAATCCGTAAAATCCGCGCCCAGATGCTCAATATAGAATTTCGCCTGCTCAATCGTGTTATATTTATAGACCAGCTCATTCAATCTCGTCTTTCTCGTCACAAGAACGACTTTGTTCATCCCTCTTTCCAAGTGTGTCCTCCCCTTCTATCCCTACTCTCTTATGTAGCAGACAATGTTTCCAGCAAATCGGGCGATACGTTTAGAACGCCAATCTTATCCGCCTTGTCGCCAATCTCAAGGAACGCCTTCGCAATCAGCGCTTTACTGTCCATCCCGCTTGTCACAAGCGCTTTGATAACGTCTTTATCCACGCCCGCAAACGTCTTAAGGAGCACTTCCGAATCATATGCCTTGGCGTCGGATTTCTTCTTCTCATTCTCGGTCTGCAAATCTACGAATCTGCAGTTTTCTTCCTCCAACCTGATATCGTTGGCAAGCTTCTGCGCATCCAGTTCCGCCTGTTTCTCCTGCACGAGACGCTTCATCTCCATCTCTTTCTCCCGCTTCTCCTTCTGCTTCTCCGCCACTTTGATTTCCGTATTCAGTTCATTTTCCTTAACGATGCGTTCCTGCTCGATTGCCGCATTCCTGCGCTTGTAGATAGCGTCGTCCTGCTGCTTTAGTATCTCCTCTCTGGTGGCTGCCTCCAGCGCCTTCCTTGTATCCGCCTGCGCCAGAATACCCAGAATGGAAATAGAGATCAGTTCCAAGCCAAACTCCTTCACCGTCTCGTCGTCCTTCATAGTCTCTTTCAGCATTCCTGCCAGTTCATCTGCAGATATGATCGCCTCCCTGACGTTTTTGCCACTGATAAACTTGGTCACATAGACCTTTGCAAGATTGATGATGCGCTTTGCCATTTTCTGTTTTGCTTCTTTTAAGACTTCCGCGTACTCTTTCTTATCTTTATAGGAAAAGTTGACCATCTTGGAAGCTTTCTCATAGTCTGTGATAATATAGGATATATCTCCCTGAACGCTGATGCACTGAAAATCTGACGTCATGATATCGTTAAATGCAAAGCTTGCGTCAAAGGCGGTGGTCGGAATGACCATCATGCTCTCCGTCATCGTGTTAAAGAAAAAGGATAACCCCAACCCTTTCTGTGTCACCTTTCCCTTCTTAACCTTCATAACATATTCTGTCGGCTCAAATTTCTTATATGCGATTCCCATAGCAATTCCTCCTCTTGTTTTTGTTTATATCATTATGATAATATCATTTAGATAATATGTCAAGAGGTTTTTTCATATTGCCAAATCCTTCACCACTTCCCCCGCGATGATCAGCCCTGCCACGGAGGGCACGAACGCCACGCTGCCCGGCGTTGCCCGTCCGTCAATCCGCCATGTCGGCTTCATTGGCTCCTCCTCCGAATACACAACTTTGAGATGCTCCACATTTCTCTTTTTCAGTTCTCTGCGCATCACCTTGGCAAGCGGACACACCTTCGTCTCATAGATATCCGCCACCCGGAATGCCGAGGCGTCAAGCTTATTCCCCGCCCCCATGCTGCTGATGACCGGCACCTGATATGCCTGCGCACACAGGACAATTTCTATCTTAGCCGTCACCGTGTCAACCGCATCAACCACATAATCATATTCTGCAAAGGGAAACCTGTCCGCATTGTCCGGCAGAAAGAAACACTGATGCACGGTAACCTGTGCCTGCGGATTGATATCCAGAATCCGCTCCTTCATCACATCTGTCTTGTATCTGCCAACCGTGCTGTGAGTTGCGATGATCTGACGGTTAATGTTCGAGAGGCATACCCGATCGTCATCAATTAAGTCAAGCGCTCCCACGCCGCTTCGTGCCAAAGCCTCACATACATAGCCGCCCACGCCGCCTACACCGAATACTGCCACTCGCGCACGTGCAAGCTTATCCATCGCGCCGCTCCCTAATAAAAGTTCCGTCCTGCTAAATTGTTCTGTCATGGTCTTCTCCGTTTCTGTTTTATGATGCACTTTTCTCACGTAAACAATAATATATCGGTCTGACAGAGTCAATATCGGAATCGGATTTTTGACTTTATAACGAGACTCTTTGTAACAGTTCAACTTTCAGTGGCTGTTTGTTAAACTTTTGTAGAGCATCTGATATGAAAATATTGCCAGCTTTTTTAAAAGGCGTTATACTAATAGAGCATCGCGGGCGAAGCCGGCAGTACAGTCGCCGGAACGCCGCCGCAGATTTAAATATGCTATGAATATCATAAAAAGGAGAATGATTATGCAGATAACAAAAGACATTCATTACATAGGTGTAAATGACCGGGACATCGACCTTTTCGAAGGACAGTACATTGTAGAAAACGGAATGGCATACAACTCATACGTCATTATGGACGACAAAATTGCCGTTATGGACACGGTTGATACGCATTTTGGCGACGCTTGGATGCAGAACCTGAAAGAAGTTCTTAACACACGTACCCCGGACTATTTAATCATACAGCATATGGAGCCGGACCACTCCGCCAATATTGACATCTTTGTCAAGGAATACCCTGATGCTGTCATTGTCGCTTCCGCTCCGGCATTTACGATGATGCGGCAGTTCTTCGGTACGGACTATGCCGACAGACGACAGATTATCAAGGAAGGTGATACCTTGGAACTCGGCGCACATACGCTGCAATTTGTTGCCGCACCGATGGTTCACTGGCCGGAAGTCATGGTTACCTATGACCGGCTCGACAAAGTACTCTTCTCGGCAGACGGCTTCGGCAAATTCGGCGCTCTGGACGCAGACGAAGACTGGGCCTGTGAGGCGCGCCGCTACTATTTCGGCATCGTTGGTAAATACGGTATGCAGGTACAGAATTTATTGAAAAAGGCGGCAGCTCTCGACATTCAGACAATCTGCCCTTTACACGGTCCGATTTTAAAAGAAAATTTGGAATATTATGTAAACTTATACCAGACTTGGTCCTCCTACGGCGTGGAATCGGAAGGGGTGATGATTGCCTACACTTCCGTTTACGGCAATACGAAAGCCGCTGCCGAACTTCTCGCCGAGAAACTGACAGAGAAAGGCTGTCCAAAGGTTGTCGTCTCAGACCTTGCACGTGAGGATATGGCAGAATGTGTGGAGGATGCTTTCCGCTACGGTAAACTGGTGCTCGCCACCACTACTTACAACACGGATATGTTCCCTTACATGAGAGAATTTATCAACGAACTGGTGGAGCGCAGCTATCAAAACCGCACAATTGCCTTGATAGAAAACGGTTCTTGGGCGCCTATGGCGGCTAAGTCCATGAGAGCCAAATTAGAAAACTGCAAAAATATTACATTTACGGAAAACAACGTACAGATCCGCTCTGCCATGACTGATGAAAATAAAGCACAGATTGAAGCGCTTGCCGAAGAATTGTGCCGGGCATAAATATCTGTGCAGTGCCGGAACGCCCGCCGCAAGGCGCACACCGGAAAGCGGGACAGCCCAAACTGTCCCGCTTCTTTATGTGATAAGAACTTGCCACGACTTTTTATTTCTCTTTTTTGCTACTTCTTACGCCACATCGTCATGCCCGCTCCCGACTCTTCATTGGGACGTCTTATGAAGCCCATTTTCTCATAGAATTCTTCTTTTCCCTTAGCAGCGCCAAGAATAAACATGATCCTTTCATCCTCATGGGCGCTCTCCATCGTCATACCGATCAGCATTTCCACAATTTTCCTGCCAATTCCCCTGCCTTGGTATTCCGGACGGACAATGACGTCCCCCAGATAAGCCGTATAACCGAAATCGAACAATATCCTGCCCATGGCGACAATCTCATCATCCTCTTTTACCGCTACAAGAAACGTCGTATGCGCAATCCCCCGCTCCGCCTGTCCTTCCGTAATCGGACGCCAGCCGACGCTCACACGCATTTCATTGTACTCTTCTCCCGTCATCTTACTCGTATAATGTAAACTCATCCCTTATTCCTCTAAGCATCGACACCCAGCTTACGCAGTTCTGAAACCGCCTGCTCTTTATTTATGAAATGAATCGTATGGATTCCAAACTTCTCCGCGCCTGTCAGATTCGCCACCGTGTCATCCATGAAGACACACTCTTGCGGCACAAGCTGATATCTGTCAATCAGCAATTGATAAATCTCCGGCATCGGCTTGATGATCTTCTCCTGATAGGAAAGAATACCGCCGTCCATATAAGGAATGAAGTCAAGCGCTTCCGCGCAGTCCGCCCTAGCTTTCTCCGAAAAATTAGACAGATAAAGGGTGCGGTAGCCTTTGCTCTTCAAATCCTGTATCCACGGAATCGCATAGTCGTTATGTGTGACTATCGTCCCCACATCTGCAAGCACTTTACGAATATCCTGCTCAATCTCCGGGTCATTTGCTACAAAACCGTCAATCAGTTCTTCTTGTCCCATGACGCCTCTGTCAACCTCATTCCACAGCGGATGCTTGACTGTCGCCCTTGCAATACGCTCCACCATCTCATCATCATAGCCAAATCCCGCAAAATGCTTCCGCCAGTTAAAATCGGCAAGTACGTTTCCGATATCAAATATAATCGTCGTAATCATATTTCCTTTTTCTCCGTTCCTATTCTATGATGCATAAATAAGTCAAAATCTTTTTTCACTTAATACCAATACCGGGTGCCAAAAGGTGCTTTATAAATCTGTCTTAGGCATATTTCAGTTTATAAAAAACGCTTTTGATCTCTAAATCCTAATACAGCAATTCCAGCATATTTCTCGCCGCCGCAGACAAAGGATTCTTTGGATTCGTCACCACACAAAAATGTCTTTTGGGTATGATCATGTTAAACCGCATTTCAAACAGTCTGCCGTCCTCCAGATACTCCCTCGCAAAATCCCGTACCACACAGCCCACTCCCAGATTGCGCAGCGCAAACTGTACGATCATATCGCTGGTAGCAAGTTCAAACTCAGGCTGAATCTTTACACCGCTCTTCTGTAAAAAAGCATCCATATAATTTCTCGTACTGGTGATACCCTCCAGATAGATAATAGGCATTTTTTCCAATTCCTGCAAGTCCAGCATGCGGTTTTTGTACTGGATAAATTTTCGCCCTGCCACAAAAACGTCCTCTATTTCCCGGACATTCACTGCACGCAACCCATTCTTATTGTCAAAGGGTGTACTGACCACACCGAAATCAATCTTATTATCCTGCAGATTGCCGAGTGTTTCCGGTGTGGGCGCATTGGTGACACTTACTTTGATATGCGGATATTTCTCATGAAACTGTTCCAGATAAGGAAGCAGATAGAATTGCAGCGTCATATCGCTAGCTCCGATATGAATTTCCCCCAATTCCAGATCAAACATCTGCTGAAGCTTCTGCTCACCCAGCGCAATCTGCTCATATCCTTTTGCCACATAACTGTAGAGCAGTTCGCCCTCTCCGGTCAGTCGTACCCCTTTCGACGCTCTGGTAAAAAGATTCGTTCCCAGTGCTGTCTCAAGCTGTTTAACAGACTGGCTGACCGCCGGCTGCGAAATATTCAGTTCCTTCGCAGCCACCGTCAGGCTTCCTGCTCTCGCCACATGATAGAATACTTTATAATATTCTAAGTTGTTCATAGTTTACATAACTCCGTTTTTATCAAACTCTGCCATTATGGAAGACTTTGTCCTTTCTATATGCAGATTCTATTTTCCAATACACACAAAACAAAAACAGGACGCTGCATATATTTCCCGTCAGCTTCTCGCCAGTCCGTCCACATGCAGAACCTCACCGCTGATATATGACGCATTGTCAGAGGCAAGGAAGACAAAAGCATTGGCAATGTCCTCCGGCTGTCCCATACGGCGCAACGGAATCTGTGCAATCATCGGTTCGATCACTTCCTTTGGCACACTTCGCATCATGTCAGTATAGGTAATTCCGGGCGCAACCGCATTGACGCGGATTCCTTTCGGTCCCAGTTCTCTGGCAAGGGATAACGTAAATCCGTTGACCGCAAACTTCGACGTAGGATAAGCAATTCCCGCCGGCTGCCCATACACGCTCACCATGGACGATGTGTTTAAGATGACGCCGCATCCCGCCTCGATCATGTGCTCGCTTGCCGCCTTGGAGCAGTTGAACACACCTATGATATTTAAATCCATAACCTTCGTAAAAGTCTCTTCCGTATACTGTGTAAAAGGAGTGCTCTCCGACACACCCGCATTATTAACCAGAATATCTATCTTCCCGTATTTTTCAGCTACATCGTCAAACGCCGCTTTCACTGCTGTATAATCGGATAAATCCGGAAAGATTCCCTCCACCTTTGCCTGAGGATATGTCTCCTGCAGTTTCGCTACTGCTTTATCTGCCGTTTCTTGTCTGCTGGCGCACAGCACCACAGACGCGCCTTCTTTTACAAAGGCCTCAACTGTCGCATAGCCGATGCCTCTGCTCCCGCCCGTTACAATCGCAACCTTGTTCTCTAACAGCATACAATTTCCCTCCTATTATGATATGGTCACACCGCTCTTTATTTCAAGCAGCCCTTCCGTCCGTCTTGAAATAGTATCTTTCCATATTGTAGCATAAATCATCCCGTGAAAACATTTTTTCTCAAAATTTTTCATGGGCAGGACGCGACTGCCGTTTTCTATTTTTTCAGAGGACTTTCACGATAAATAATGTCCTCTCTGCCCGGACCGTTAGAAACCATCGTGATCGGATAACCAATCTGTCCCTCGATAAACTCCACATACTTGCGGCAGTTCTCCGGTAATTCCTCATAGGACTTGATTCCGCGGATATCACATTTCCAGCCAGGCAGCTTCTTAAGAACCGGCTTTGCTCCCTCCAGCTTGCAGGTGACAGGGAAATCCGTCGTCACTTCCCCATCCACCTCATATCCGACGCAGACAGGAATTTCGTCCAGATAGCCAAGCACATCCAGCACAGTAAATGCCACGTCCGTTGCACCCTGCAGCCGACATCCGTATTTGGAAGCCACACAGTCAAACCAGCCCATTCGACGCGGTCGGCCTGTCGTTGCACCGAACTCACCGCCATCTCCGCCTCTGCGTCTGAGTTCATCCGCCTCATCCCCAAAGATTTCCGAAACAAATGCGCCTGCCCCTACCGCGGAAGAATATGCCTTACATACCGTGATGATCTCCTTAATCTCGTACGGCGGCAGACCGGCACCGATCGCACCGAATGCTGCCAAAGTGGAAGAAGACGTCACCATCGGATAGATCCCGTGATCCGGATCCTTCAATGTACCGAGCTGTCCTTCCAGAAGAATTGTTTTTCCATCCTTTAATGCGCGGTCCAAATATGCCGAAACATCGCACACATAGGGCGCGATCATCTCTTTGTACTCATGCAGCGTGTCAAGCAGTTCCTCCGGCACGATCAATGGTTTATGATATAAATGCTCTAAAATTACATTTTTGGTCTCACAAATACGTGCAACTTTATCTCTGAGAAGTTCTTCGTCAAAAAGCTCGCTCACCTGAAAACCAATCTTCGCATACTTGTCGGAATAAAACGGTGCGATTCCCGATTTTGTGGAACCAAAAGACTTTCCTCCGAGTCTTTCCTCTTCATACTGGTCAAACAGGATATGGTAAGGCATAACCAACTGACACCTGTCTGAAACAAGAATCTTAGGCATCGGTACATTTCTCTCCGTTATGGATTTAATCTCATGAAACAGAATCGGAATATTAAGCGCCACACCGTTACCGATAATACTCGTCGTATGACCGTAGAATACGCCCGACGGCAATGTATGAAGCGCAAACTTACCATATTGATTGACGATTGTGTGTCCCGCGTTAGCGCCCCCCTGAAAACGCACGATGATATCCGCTTTCTCCGCCAGCATATCCGTGATCTTACCTTTTCCTTCATCTCCCCAGTTAGCGCCTACAACTGCTTTTACCATTCTGACTCCTCCTTTTTTGTTTCAATAGAAACGGACGCGTTGTAAAAAACCCGTCCGTTTCTTACTGTATGATTATACAGCACGATATCATATAAGTAAAATCAATATTTATTATATGTATTATAACTTTTTATTATTCCTTGTCGCTCCCTATTATTCTTATTGCTCCTCATCATTCTTATTATTTCTCGTATCCACGGGAATACCGCTTCCTGTTCACCTTACCTTGCCCGGTACACAAAATCGGAAAATTCCGCTTTTCCTCCTGTCTGCTTTGTAGAAAATACAAATAATCCGAAGCGACATCCCACAAAGTGATCCATCTTAAAATACAACTTATGGGTAATACCGATTTTCTCCCATTTTCTCCCTCGCAGATAATAGAATTTTGCTTCATCCTTCATATCGGTAAAGTCAACCTCAACCTTCAGCCGGAGCACTTCATCCTCAATCGGAACTGCCTCCCATTCCCTGCCGGGTTCGTTGTCTCTGGGCATTGACCGGTTACTGTCGTCTTCCGCTTCTCTGCTCTGCATCACCACGTAACTTCTTCCCTCACGTCTGGTGACTCCCACCATACCATAGCAGCCTTGCAACGCACAAATTCCTGCATAATCGCCTTCCTTCAGACCGGCAGCATTGACAGTTACCTCGCCCGCACAGCCCGGATACATCATCCTCTGTGTCAATACATTTCTCGCCTGCACAACATTGGCACACAGCTTATCCGTCGTCACACAAACCGTTCCTTCATCTTGATCATGCTCCACCAGATCCATATCCGGCTCATGATTAAACTGCCATGCACTCTTAAAGCCAAACGTACCATAGAGCCTTGCATACTCCCCGTCCGGCACCGCATGATCCTTCTTAAAGTCGTCGCTTGTTACTAACGGCGTATATTCATAGGCTCCTATTGTGCTGTCCGTCTCAAAATCCTCGGGCACTTTGCCATCCGTTCCCAGAACCGGATAATCATCTTTCCACATAAGCGGTATCAGCACAGGGATCCTGCCTACCGCACCTCTGTCCTGAAAGAGTATACTATACCATTTTCCGTCGGGTGTATCTACGATTCCCCCTTGTGCAACTCCCTGATTACAATACCCCATATCGTCATTCAAAATATCTCCGCCACGAAATTCACTCTCTAGGGAATCTGCCATGAAACATGCCTCCACACGCCTCCACTCAGTTCTCAATGAATGAATACAGAACAGATAATATCTGCCGTTTATCTTATATAAATGACTGCCTTCATACCCTAATCCGGGATGTCCGTCGTCGCTTATCAGAAGGCGGTGCAGCCCTCCTTCCGCCGGTCCGCTCAAATCTTTCTTGAGCTGCGTCAAATACACTGCTTTATTGCCATGCACAATATACACCTTATCATCGTCATCAAACATCAGCGAACTGTCATAATAAAAGCCCTCTATTTCCCTCTTCTCCCACGGTCCCTCGATGTTGTCAGCCGTAAAGAGATATGTCTTGTGCGTATCATTTGCCGCAAAACAGACATAAAAACGTCCTTTGTGGAAACGTATACTTCCCGCCCACATGCCTCTTCCGTATATATTCTCTTCTCCTTCAAGCCGCTGCCCATCCGTACCATCCAGCTTATCATACACATATGATGCATGCTCCCAATGTACCAGATCAAAGGACCGCAGGATTTCACATCCCGGCATAAAATGCACCGTAGTGCTGACCATATAATAGGTGTTATCCACGCGAATCACATCCGGATCCGGATAATCCAATCTGGTAAGCGGATTCTTCGCCGGATACTGCATAACGCGCTCGTATGAATATCCTCTGTCAGGAGTGGTTTTCACCTGCTTCAATTCAAAGTATACCACCGCATTTTCCTGAATCGTAAACGCAAACTCAAGTTTACCGTTCACGGATTTCTTCCGCCCGGAAGACACAGACGGCTGCGCCGCAAGCCGCAGGAGCCGGAGCTGTTCCTCTGTCAGTGAAGCCGGTTCTCCCATGTCATGCCACAGCTTTAACGGGTTGGACGTCTCCTCATCCACGCGTTTTATAAGCAGACAGTATTCGTCTTTGTCCGCTTCTATTTCATAAGCAAGTTCCATACTATTGCCATTTCTGTGTCTGGTCATATTCCAAAGAATTCCACGATATTCTCCATTTTTTGATTTCATTATGACACAATTGTCATCTTTATGAACACATCTGCCTTGCATTTCTTTCAATTTCTTATAAAAGGCAAACGTCCAGAAAGTTGGTTTTGGAATGCATCCGTTTGCCACTAACCCGAAACCGCCGTGAAAAGGAGTAAAAGGCACTCCGTTCTCCTCGAAAATATCACCGAATGTCCAATAGGAGTAGGATTCATTGTCATCTCCCAGTCTGGAAAGCTGATGTGCGATATACGCAGCATTCTGGTTTGTGTCGTGAAGCGGACAATTAGGAATATACGAAGTATTAAATTCCGTAATATGTATCTCCAATCCTTTATATTCCGGATAGCTGTCAATAATCTCCCGGGTTGAATGTAAATCAGCAAACCCGTCCGCCTTATTCTCAGGATCCATCAGTTCCGCATAACCGTAGTGTCCGACATAATCGGGAAATTCCGTAGTATAATGATGTCTCGTCACAAAGTCTACCGGAATCTCATTGTTATGACAAAATTCCATAAACCCTTTGATCCAGACTCTGTCGCTTCCGCCACAGACCGCCGGACCGCCCACGCGGAATCTGGAGTCCACCTCTTTGACCGCCTCGAAGGATTCCTTGAACAGTCTAAAATACTCCTCCATGTCCGCATTTTCCCAAAATCCGGGAAGATTAGGTTCATTCCATACTTCAATAGGCCACGTCACCACCTCGTCCGCACCGTATCTGTCACACAAATGTCGCAGAAGAGCCTGTATCAACGCTCTCCAATCTTCATAAGACTTCGGCGGTGTAGTATTTCCCTGCCAGTAAAATATCGTCTGGGTGCCGCTTGCAAGCTTTTCCGGCATAAATCCCAGTTCCAGAAAAGGAGTTAGGCCAAGCTGTCTGTAGCTGTCCATCACCATATCAAGATAGGTAAAGTTATACTCAATAACCCTCTCTCCATCCACTATCGTCTCCTGATAAATCGCCATATCATCACAGAACAATCCGTGTCCTCTGATATGTTGAAAACCGATAAACTCTTGTACCAGTTTCAGCTGCTCCTGATATTCCTTTTGCAGGGCAAGTCCCATTCTTCCTGTTCCGATGCAGTAGTCCACCTGATTGTGAAATACCGCTTCCTGCCCCTTATTAATAACCACTTTTCTCTTTTCCATGTCTGTTCCTTTCTACGCCTTCTATGATTGTGCACTCCCGTACCAGACACATATATGTCCCGTATCAGAAGCACTCACTTACATATTTTATCAAATCATGCTCTCCTGCCAATATTTCTCCACAAGTGCTTCTGCCCTATCAGCATTCTCAGGAAACTTTGCACGAATTTTGATGAGCACATTTTCCTTCGTTTCATGATAGTCATGGAACATCTCAATAATTGTTGCTATATTCTGTTCCTGCACTTCTCTTGTTACTCTCTTTGTCACTTCTTCCGTTACTTCCTCTGTCACCCTCTCCGTTACTTCCTCTGTCACCTTCTCCGTTACTTCCTCTGTCACCTTCTCCGTTACTTCTTTTTTTACTTCTTCCGTTAGCTCTGCTCTGATATCTTTCCTAAGTTCTTCCTCTATACCGTCAATCCAGTCTCCAAGTGTCATATATCCCGCCTCCACTTCCGGTAGATTCTTCACCTTCATCACATATGAGTCCAGCATTCTTGTTGCATCATCAACCGCATTTTTACTATCACTATTTTGTATATATGTTAACATATTTTTTATTGCTTGACTACCTCCTTTTTGTCCTTTCGTATAAAAATAGATAAATTGCAGCCCGTCATCATAATCCAGTTCCGGTATTTCGTCACATCTGTTGTGAACCGTATACATCATATAATCTTTGCCAAATACATCATAATTGGTAATCGTAATAACATAAAGATTCGGAATTGCAGAGAAGTCTTTCACTCCCCGCCTCAGATATCTGCCGTCTATCTTAGCTTGATAGTATCTGTTATGTCTAGGTAGATTCATTCCATCCTTCAGATGCGGCTCAAGATCATACACGTTTGTGACAGTCTCCTCTTCATATTCCGTGATCTCCACATCCATCCTTATTCCCCGCAGCTCCGGTGTTGCTGCCGGTATAATTTGTTGTGCCAGCACCCGCACTTCTTTTATTTCTTTCCCCAGCAGTACGGACAATAGCAGCCTATAGAACGGCTCATTAAGCTCTTTGTTGGACGCAATCGCGTTTGACAGAAAGTTATCGATTAAGTCCAGTTCCTGTAGTGTCTTTTTGGTATATCCCATTCATCCTCCTTCCGGCAGAGTGGGACAGTGTATACCATGAAAATTCACGACATGCCGATATCCTTGTCTCTGCCCTGCCCATTTGATTTTTGTTTTCGTGAATTTCCGGTGAAATGCCGATATAGATTTCCTTTACCATAGCCGATTCTGATATCGGCTATGGTAAAGGAAATAAGAGATTCACTTTGAATTAATAAAACTAATATAGCAGAATATTTGATGAATGGCAAGCTGTCTGTGCAAAACGTTTCTTATCCAAACGGACACGATATCCGAAACATCTCTTCACAAACATGATGGACAATCTGTGCCTGCTCCGTGTCCGCCAGTTTATAATATACCTCTTTTCCATCCCTTCTGCTGACAATCAAGCCGCTCTTACGCAATAGTTTCAGATGGTGTGAAACCGCCGGGTCACTCATGTCCATGGCAGCGGCAATATTGCTGACACATTCTTCACAGTGGCACAGAAGCCACAAGATCCTCAGCCTTGTCCCGTCGCTGATCTGTTTGAATATTTCCGCCACTTGTATGCACTCGTCAACACTTGGAAGCTTGGACAATAGCTTGTCAATATTTTGACTATGATGATGTGGTAATTTTATGTCAACCATTCGGTCCGTTTCTCCCTTCTAAGGATTTCGCACTCCTTTTCACACTGCACTTCGCATTCCCCTTAAATGATTCACGCTGTCGTGGTTTCCTATCACATAAAGATATCACTGTTTTGTGATCACTGCCACCGCGCAAGGCATTCTGCCGTCAATCATATCATAATCAACTTTTTCATACCCTGCCGCCTCAAAAAACTTGCGATAAGACTCCATATCAAACTGCCGCTTAAAAGTAACTCCCACCAATGCGAGCATCCGCAACACCAGTTGATTCGTTCCTGCAGACGCATTAATATAAGTCGGAATAATGATTTTACCACCCTTTTTGCAGACTCTATCCATCTCTTTGACCGCCGCATACGGGTCATCCAGCAAATGGATCACGTTTCCTGCCACAACCTTGTCAAATCTGTTGTCACGGCATTTTAACCAGGTAACATCGGCTCGCCTTATTTTGACATTATGATATTTCCGACATTTTCCGGCAGTCTGTTGTAACATCTTGTCAGACAGATCCGTTGCGATCAAATATCTGCATTTTGGTGCAATCCACTTACTAATTGCTCCCGTACCGCAGGCACACTCCAGCACAATATCATCATGCCCGATTTCTTCGGCTATTTCCCTGCCAAGATTTCTATATACTTTTCCATTATATATCATTTCAAATAAATCATAAACACCCGATATCTTATCCCAGAACATATCTCTTCCTTTCTCTCTACAGTGATTTGTCCATCCTGTGCAGCATATTTGCTGAAAATCATATTGGCAGCCTCCTTATCACCTTGCAATCTCGCGAAACCGGAGCGCTCTCGTTGCATTTAACACAGCAATGATCATCACGCCGACATCTGCAAAAATCGCCCACCACATATTGAGCGTTCCGACAGCTCCCAATGCCAGACAGATAAACTTAACTGCCAGTGCAAACACAATATTCTGATATACAATACGGAGTGTTTTTCTGGAAATGCCGATTGCCGTCGCAATCTTCTCCGGATTATCGTCCATCAGTACAATATCTGCCGCCTCAATCGCCGCGTCCGCGCCCAGCGCACCCATGGCGATTCCTAAATCCACTCTGGAAAGTACCGGTGCATCATTGATTCCGTCTCCGACAAAGGCAAGCTTCTCTTTCTTTCCTTTTGACTCTAACATCTTCTCCACTTCAGTCACTTTATCCGCCGGAAGAAGTTCGCTTTTCACCACGTCCACACCAATTTCTTCCGCCACCGACTCGGCAACATTTTTGGCGTCTCCAGTTAACATAACTACTTGTTTGACACCTGCTGCCTTCAAACCTGCAACGGCTGCCCTTGCGTTAGGTTTCACCACATCAGATATAAGGATATAGCCCGCATACTCTCCATCAACTGTTACATGCACTTGTGTGCCGGTCTTTTCCGGCGTCCGACAGGCAATATTTAACCGCTTCATCAACTTCACATTGCCGGCTGCCGTCTTTCTTCCATCCACTGTTGCCGCCACACCATGTCCGCCAATCTCTTCCACACCACTGATTTTGGAAGCGTCAATTTCTTTTCCATACGCTTCTTTGAGACTCTTACTAATCGGATGGTTAGAATAATGCTCCGTATACGCCGCCAGTTCAAGCAGTTCCTCCTTAGAAAAACCTTCAGCCGGCTCTATATCCGTCACTTCGAACACACCTTTCGTCAAAGTACCCGTCTTATCGCATACCACATATGTCGTCTGCGAAAGCGCCTCCAAATAATTAGAACCCTTGACAAGGATTCCTTTTGCCGACGCTCCTCCGATTCCGCCGAAAAAGCTTAGCGGTATAGATATAACCAGCGCGCACGGACAACTGATTACAAGCGTTGTAAGCGCTCTGATGATCCATTGCGGCCAACTCGCAGGATTACCTACGATTAAATTAATCACCGGCGGCAGAACTGCCAGTGCCAGTGCCCCGATACAGACTGCCGGCGTATAATATCTGGCAAACCGGGTGATAAAATTCTCCGATTTAGACTTTTTCATGCTGGAATTTTCCATCAAGTCAAGTATCTTGGATACCGTAGATTCCCCAAATTCCTTAGTCGTCCTAATGCGAAGCACCCCTGACATGTTGACACAGCCGCTGATGACTTCATCACCCACTGCCGTCTCCCTCGGAAGGCTCTCTCCGGTCAGCGCACTCGTATTCAGGGAGGAAGTACCTTCCACAACGATACCGTCAATGGGAATCTTCTCTCCCGGCTGTACAACAATGATCGTTCCAACATTGACATCATCCGGGTCTATCTGTACAAGTTCCCCATCCTGTTCCACGTTGGCATAATCGGGGCGGATATCCATCAGCGCAGTAATATTCTTGCGACTCTTACCCACAGCATAACTTTGGAAAAGCTCCCCTATCTGATAAAACAGCATAACCGCCGTTCCCTCGAGATATTCTCCCAGTGCAATGGCGCCCACAGTGGCAACTGCCATCAGAAAATTCTCATCGAATACTTTACCATGCACGATTCCCAAGAATGCCTTTTTCAAAATATCATATCCGATAATCAGATACGGCGCCATGAATAATGCCAGCCTGATATACGGATTTTCCACCGGAATAAATTGCAGCCCGATGACCAATACCGCAGATATGATAATGCGAATCAATACCTTTTTTTGTTTCTTTGTCATAATTTATCATCCTTCCATCTTGTTCGTTATTTGAATTCGTTAAAGTTTTTACATGAACATTTAAACATATATTTAATTATATGTCAAGATTTTTTGCCAATTAGTTTCCATCAGCTTCATCATATCGGCTCCATATGATTGGGCATTTCTACAGACCTGCTGCAAATTGTTCTATTTCCTCAATCTTTATTGTTGTAGTGTTGTTTATTGACGTGTTATAATTTGCGTAATTGGCAGATATCAGAATAGGAAAGGATGATCATCTATGCAGCAGTTGCGAAATGCGATAACCGAAGCAATCGGTGTCGTCGCCCCTGATGCCGGGGCATGTGTCACTTATAAAATATTAGATTCCTCTAAGGAAGACGGCTATACCCGGCTGCTCATCGAGTATCCCTCTCACGGGGACAATGTCAGCGCTTTTCTGCTGCTTCCGGAAACACTTACCGAGCATCCGGCCATCCTCATCAATCATCAGCATAACAGAGAACATCATTTGGGGAAAAGCGAAGTCTGTGGGCTTGCCGGAGATCCTTTACAGGCATTCGGTCCGGCACTGGTCAGGAAAGGATTTGTTGTTCTGGCTCCTGACTCCATATGTTTTGAGACAAGACGTAAAGACCCGTTTGTGGAAGGATTTGATTTCTGGCAGCATTTTAATGAAATGTGTTATCGAATTGTAAGCGGAAACTATCTGATGAAGAAAGTACTGGAGGACGCCATGTGCGGAATCACATTACTTTCCTCCCTCCCTTATGTCAATCAAAAGAAAATCGGCACTCTCGGGCACTCCTATGGAGGTAATACGGTCCTGTTTCTTTCTGCGTTAGACGAGCGAATCGCTTTCAGTTGTGCGAGCGGCAGCGCATGTACCTATGAAAACCGTATTCAAAATAATGTAGGAATAGAAATGGCAAGCGTCATTCCGAACTTCCATGGTAAATATGACATTGACGATCTGGTATCTTGTATTGCTCCAAGGCATCTGCTCATTGTTTCCGCCGAAGACGATCAATATTCAAAGGATGCTTCATACATCGTCGAGAAAGCCAGTCCTGCCTATCTGGCGCTTGATGCCGCACAAAACCTGCAGCACAAGCGCTATACCGGCGGTCACGCACTAACGGAAGAAAGAGTACGTTTTATACTTGACTGGCTTGATACCACCGCAAGATAGCAACTGCCTCTTTCTTCCCGTCGATTTACTCCGGAATCCGGAGCACCTGCCCTACACGTAATGCATCGCTTGTCAATCCGTTCAGATTTTGAATCGCATCTACCGTCGTTCCAAAACGGTTCGCAAGCAGCCACAACGTATCGCCGGGACGAACCGTATATAAGAAATACTGTGTACTTGATGGAACAGGTATCCGCAGCACCTGCCCGATGCTTAAATTGTCGCTTGTCAATCCATTTGCCTGCTTAATGGCATCTACAGTCGTACCGTAACGTTTGGAAAGCAGCCACAACGTATCGCCGGAGCGGACGATATGCACAATGACATTGCCAGAATCAGGTGTCGGATTCGGTGTCGGATTCGGATTAACCGGCGGCACATTCTGATTGATTCCCTGATAAGTTCTGTACAGTGAATTCCATGTGGCCGGGCCTACTATTCCGTCCGCGGCAAGCCCCATCTGCCGCTGAAAAGCAATGACTGCCTCTCTTGTATCATTTCCGAAAATACCGTCCTGCCCAGGACTTGGAATGCCTGAATAGTATTCGGATATGACATCCAACAGATACTGTAACGTAATCACATCCTGTCCGCGCGAGCCTTGTCTTAGCACGGTAGACGGCGGCACCGTTCCAATGCCAATCGTTGTTCCCTCACTATCTAACTCTGCGAGTCTGGTCACTGCTGTATATAAATTGGATATTTTATACCAAGTGGCTTTCCCAACAATACCATCTGTCGCCAGATTAAAAATACTCTGAAACTTCGTTACTGCCGCACGTGTGCTGTCCCCGAATGTGCCCGCCTCATCGGTAATTGCCGGAATGGCCGGGTAATTTCTCCTGATTCTGTTCAAATACGTCTGTATGGTCTGCACATCCAGTCCCGTACTTCCGACTCTGAGCGGCGTCCCCGGATACGATGTCACCACATTACTGACCGCATTTGTCTCCGCAATCTCTATATCATCCGGATAATAGTATCGCAATATTCTGATTGGCGTATATCCTTGATTCGCCAACGTAACCGTTCCCCACTGCGACATTCCGGAGCAATAAGCTGTTGACCCGCTGCAAAAAGACGTAAAGTACGGAGCGTTCTGACCCTGCCTGCGGACATACTCATTAAAAATCTGATCGACGATACGGCTGATGGATTCATAAATCGGTCTTCCGTAGACAAAATACTGGTCATATGCCGTACTGTTCGTAATGTCAAAATTGTAACCCTTTGACCGATACCATTCCGTATATACCCTATTTAAGGCAAACGTAATAATTGCATAGATGTTTGCCCTGAGTGCGGCTTCCGGCCATGTCGGATATATTTCACTGCTGGCAACGTTTTTCACATATTCCGGAAAAGAAACCTGTATATTTGACGCGGCAGAATCTGGCGTTCCCATATGAACCGTAATAGGATTCGGAATGATAACCTGACGCAGCACATATGGCGTACCCATACTTCCTCTTGATCCTTCCTGCTCGCGCCCTCCGCCCATAGCCACCGCCGGAGCTCCCACCGTAATTTCAGTCTGTTCTCTGCTTCGCTGACTTTCCTGCATCGGAACAAGCGAAAGCGGAAGGACCGCAAGCTCTCCGTCAAAGATGGGTATATCCGTGACAAACAGCGTGTTAAATCCTTCCGCCTGTGCAAGTACATTATAAGTTACATACGGTGTTCCCGCAAAATTTTCGTTCTGTGAATAACTCTTGTCCACAGTTTCCAACGACACACTTCTCGTCTCACCGTTTTCATCTGTCGTTAAATCATAAACGCGATTCTGTTCATCATCCAAGACGCTGATCTGTACCCCGCTTAAAGGCACCGCGTCATGTGCTGTCCTCGCCTGCATCATCAGATAGCCGATTGCCATAATTCATTCTCCTTCATAGCCATAATCATTTCAGCATTAACAGATTACTATGCTATAAAGTATGATAATCCCCCGTTATCAGTGACACTTATGCTGTAAAAATCTATTCCACACTCAGAAGAATGCTCGCTGCAAGCGGCATTCTTCCAGACATGATTTAGTGGTACTTAGGTTATGTCCTTTATAACCTTAGTACCACTTCATGTCTTATTATTGCACCACTCCGTTGCCGCTTCTCGTCCACATGATATTCTGGCTGATCATCTGGTCGATATCCATGCCGATAATCTCAGACGCTCTCGCTTTTGCTGCCGCCTCGTTGGCTGTTCCCAGACTCTTATAAATATGGTAAGCCGGTTTCTTGTTACCGTTCAGATCATATAATCCAAGCGCCAGATGACTCTCCATCTCATGCGCATCATCAGTCTGTCGAAACAGCATAAATGCATCAACATCAGGCAGGGAAGCCGCCTTCAGATAACCGTAAGCTACCGATGCTTCCTGTTTGTCGTCACCAAAACTGGACGTATATCCGATTTCTGCAAGAGAAATGCTTCTCACATCGCCGCCCGGGCTTAAGAACTGAGGCTGATGCATATAATTGATCAATATATCAATATTCTGCATCGTGATATAAGGCGTTGAAATACTGTTCTGCACCCATACCGCCGGACCGTTCCAAGCATACGGATCATATAGCGGAGAATTGTACGGATGATAGGAAAGCCCCCAGTCTATATTTCCTTCTCTATTGATATAATAGTTAAACTGATCCAGATATTCCTTAGCCAAGAAACTTCCGGGGTTCGATTTTCTGTTCCATTCCTGATCGATGGAATTATAGATACGAACGTTGGCATTCTGGCTCTTCATCTCGTTATACATAATCCGGAATGCCTTTACATAAACATTCACATTGAAATCCAACGATGTAGAACTGGTATACCACCATGAGGTTCTTGCATTTACCTCGTTGCCAATGATCCAATTGTCCACCTGCCCGCATCCTGCCTGACCCGAATAGCGCTGTCCCAAGAATGCTCCGATTGCTTTCAAGTGTTCGGTTCCCGCCGCATCCGCAACATTCAAAGCGTAGCCCGGACAGTCTCCGCCCTGCGCCATCGGATGAACCAGATGCTGCGTGTACTGGCTTCTGCCGCCGTTTAACAGCACCATCGTCACCTGCATACCATATGCGTTAAAACTCCTGATCATAGAATCGAACTTGGTCACCATTCCGTTATTGAAATACCAGGTCTGTCCGTTATATTCAAAAGGAATCGCTCCGGGTACCGTCGCATCGACACAAATATCGTCAACATACATATTGTATACCACCTGCGAAACACCCAGATCCTGCAATTCCTCCTTGGAAGCCTTCGTAAGATCCGGTAGAATGCCTTTGATTCCAGCCGGTCTGCGTGCGGATGTATGGGAAGCGATTGCCTCAGGATTCGTAATATAATGCTCATCGCTGACCTGAACCATCTGCCCGCCGCGTTTCACGGCAATAAGAAACTTGCGGCTCAAGTTAGAGTCTGCCGTATTATATCCGAGCGGAAAACTTGCCGTAACAGAAGTCCCTGCATCGACTACCGCCGCCACCTTACCGACCGGTCCGTCCTGATAAACTTCGTTCGCATAAACATAATATTTACCGTCATCACTCGAAGGAACGCTGCCTGCACTAAGCTGACACACTACGTCTGCTCCTGCAATGGTGCAAGAACTGATTGAAACGGGACGTCCTGCTGCCTCCACGCTCAATGTGCCGCCCCCAAAAAGTACTCCGCATACTGTTAACAGCGCCGCAAGCACTGCCATAGCCACCGGCATCATCGCTCTTTTGCTTCTGCCACTCACTCTTTTGCCCTTTTTCCCACTCTTTTGCTCTCTTTTGTCTCTCATCATACTCCCCTACCACCGTTCTGATTCTCAATCTCTTTGATTTATTATATCGGTAATTATTTCCTTTGACAAGGGCAAAAAAGCGTCGCCCGACGGCGACGCTTAAGAGAATGCTCCGCATTCTCCTCGAACTCCACTACGATTACAGCAATTTCCTATAACGCAAGAAAAACTGCCCCCAAAGTTTATAAGGTACGGTTACGCCGGATTCACATGCACCATAATATGCTTGACCTTCGAAAAGTTCTTCTCGATTGCGTCATGAACATGCTCCGCGATACCGTGAGCATCCCGCAGTCTCATCTCACCATCCACTCTGATTTCGATGTCTACATAAATCTTATTGCCGAAGACGCGCGTATGTAGTAAATCGACTCCCTGCACACCCTCCTGACTGAGTGCACATTCCGTAAGTTCTGCTTCCACTTCTTCATCACACGCCTTATCCACCATCTTATCTACTGCGTCCATAAAAATCTCGTAAGCCGCTTTTTCAATAAAAAAACATATTACTACACTGGCAACCGGATCTAAAATAGGGAATCCCATTCTGGCGCCTGCGATACCGACCAAGGCACCCACAGAGGACAACGCATCTGAACGATGATGCCATGCGTCCGCCATAAGTGCACCTGAGTCAATTTTCCTTGCATATACTCTCGTATACTGGTACATACCTTCTTTCACAACAATCGAAAGGATTGCCGCCACGAGCGCCATCATGCCCGGCACTACAAGATTCGCATAATTTCCTCCCGCTATCTTCTCTACTGCCGTGTAACCGATTCCCAAACCGGTGGCTGCCAAAATAGTCGCCAGCATAATTGCCGCTACACACTCCATCCGCTCGTGTCCGTAAGGATGGTCTTTATCCGATGCTTTACCGGATATCTTGATACCGATGATAACCACAATTGTACTAAACACGTCAGACGCTGAATGAATCGCGTCCGATATCATTGCTCCCGAATGAGCGATCACACCCGCCGCCAGTTTGAGTATTGTCAGCGCCAAGTTCGCAATAATACTGACTTTTGACACTTTCATTGCCACTTTTTCATATTCCTGTTCGTTTTGCATGAAATTCTGATTGCTCCCTTTTGAAAAGATTATTCTTTACATTATACTTCTTCCCCATCTGAAAAGCAATCTCTTCCTCCCTGTTCCTTTCGATAGTTTCCGGGGCTGATATGATAATATTTCTTAAAAGCAGAAGAAAAGTGCTCCGCAGAGGAATAACCAAGCTCCTCTGCAATGGAGGCGATGCTTCTGCTTCTGTCATTAAGGATGATGGACGCAGTAGACATACGCGCTTCCGTTTTCTTCTGCTGAAAAGTCTTGCCATAATAATCCTGTAAAAGGCGCTGGGTCTGTCGGGAGCTCAGCTTGAGCCGATCGGCAAGTACATCTAAAGAAAGCGTTCTGTATTCATAGAGGAAATATTCTTCTATGATCATAGATTTGCTGTTATAGAGATTGGACCGTGCAAAACGGTATTCCGGCTTCTTTTCCTGTTCATAATTCCGCACAAGACAAATGATAAGCTGTGAAAGCAAAAGCTGCACCTGATTCTGATAACCGGTATACTGACATTCCAGCTCATCAAAAAGCTGTTTCATCAGAAAATGGACTCCCTGCACATCCTGTCCGATCCAGAAGCCGGTAGATAAGAAGGCGTTCAGGAGCGATGACAGTTCCTTCGTACGGGATACTCCGGGAAACCTGAAATAAACACAGTATTCCTGCATTGGATCGGACAGGAGCGGCGACTGTGCATGCACCACATGAGGCCCTGTCACAAAGAGTGTGTTGGGGGTAATATCGTAATAAGTTTCACCTTCTTTTAACCTGCCGAAGCCCGCCGGAATATAGTGGATCTCATAACAGCCGTTTCCATGGCTGTGGGAAGGAATGACGCGGGTAAAGCGCTCAAATATGATGTTAAGAACGTGTACGGGAAATCCATCCAAAGTAAAATGGATATCTAAGTCGGTATATTGTTTCTTCACAGTTTCTCCTTTGGATATTTGATGCGAATATTTATGCTTCTTTGTATAGTATAACAAATATTCCATCCTCCTGCAAAATATCCTATAAAAACACGACACTTTTCAGCAAAAATCGGCATGTTCCAATCTGGTATCGGGAATAGAAAAGAGTATACTGAAATCAGTTACAAAGCAGCAGCGAAACGAAATACTTTCGGAAAGGAGAAATTACTATGGCAGTAAAAATGTTAATGAAAGGAGCCGTGCTGCCCGGAAACAGCACGGTAGAATTGAAGGACTTTGAAATACCGAAACCGGGCTATGGACAAGTTGTGATACAGACAAAGGCAACCACAATCTGTGGCAGCGATATCCGCTGTATCTACAGAGAACATACAGGTAAAGGACCGGAGGGGTATATCCCGGGCATGGCAGCCGGACATGAACCCTGCGGCCAGATCGTGGAAGAGGGCGAGGGATTAAAGCGTTTCAAGAAGGGAGACAGAGTGATCGTCTATCATATTTCGGGATGCGGCGTATGCAATGACTGCCGCCGGGGATATTATATTTCCTGTAAGAGCAGGTTCCGGCAGGCTTACGGCTGGCAGAGAAACGGCGGTATGGCTCCTTACATTCTGGCGGATGAAAAGGATCTGATTGCTCTGCCCGACGAACTGTCCTATAAAGACGGCGCTCAAGTAGCATGCGGATTCGGAACAGTCTATGAAGCCATCGAGAAAATCGGTATCTGCGGTAACGATGCGGTACTGGTGACCGGTCTCGGACCAGTCGGACTTGCCGCGCTCATGCTTGCCAAAGCTTTAGGCGCCAATAAACTGATCGGTGTGGAGATCAACGATTACAGAATCGCGCTTGCAAGGAAACTGGGACTGGTAGATCTGGTGGTTAAACCGGGAGACGGCGCTTTGGATGAAATCCTCTCAGCCACAGGCGGCAAGGGAGTGGAGCGCGCCATCGACGCATCGGCCAACGACGGCGGCCGCCAGCTCGCCATCCGTGCCACCCGGGAATGGGGTAAAATCGCATTTGTCGGAGAAGGCGGCACCTGCAGCTTTAATCCCAGTCCGGATATCATTCACGGACAGAAGACCATATATGGTTCATGGGTCACATCGCTCTGGCGGATGGAAGAACTGGTTGAGCGGCTGGTACGCTGGAACATTCATCCGGAGGACCTGATCACGCATGAATTCCCCTTGGAGAAAGCCGGGGAAGCTTATCAGCTTATGGCAGGCGGTCAGTGCGGTAAGGTCGCCGTGGTATTTGATTAAGAGAGGACATAGGTGAGACATATGGAACAGAAAATAGAACAGTCCCTGATTCCAAAGAGAACCTTGCCCGGCGGAGAGCAGATTCCCTGTATGGGGCTGGGAACCTTTGGCTCGGACAAATATGGGGCAGATGCGGTTTCGGAAGCGGTGTATGGCGCAATCAAATACGGATACCGTCTGATCGATTGTGCTTCGGTGTATCAGAACGAAGCGCAGATCGGACAGGTTCTTCATAGAGTGTTTGCAGAAGGCGTAGTAACGCGCAAAGAGCTTTTCATCACTTCCAAGGTATGGAATGACAGGCACGGAGAAGGTGAAGTCATCGCTTCCTGCAAAGAAAGCTTACATGATTTAGGGCTTTCGCAGATTGACCTTTATTTTGTACATTGGCCCTTCCCAAATTATCATGCACCGGGATGCAGCGGAGATTCCAGAAATCCGGATTCCAAGCCTTTTTCGACAGAGGAATTTATGTCGGTTTGGAGACAGTGCGAAGCGCTTGTGGACATGGGACTTGCACGGTATATCGGCATGAGCAATATGACCATCCCTAAGCTGGAAGCAGTACTGCCCCTATGCAGAATCATGCCTGCCGCCCTTGAAATGGAGCTGCATCCATCCTTCCAGCAGCCGGAACTGTTTGATTATGCGGTCGCACACAATATCCTGCCCATCGGCTATTGTCCGATTGGTTCCCCTTCCCGTCCTGAGAGAGACCGGATGGAGGAAGATGTGGTCGATACACAACTGCCTTCCGTGGCAGCAGCCGCTAAGGCGCATCAGGTACATCCGGCAGTCGTCTGTCTGAAATGGGCGGTGCAGAGAGGTCAGATTCCGATTCCTTTTTCGGTGAAAGAGCCGCAGTATATTTCCAATCTGCAGTGCGCAGCCTGTGATCCGCTCACGGATACAGAGATGGAAGCTATCCGGCAAGATGACAAGAACTGCCGTCTGGTAAAAGGACAAGTCTTTTTGTGGGAAGGCGCCACAAGCTGGGAAGATCTCTGGGATGTAGATGGACAGATTACCGAATGACAAATTGGGATCGTAGAAACAAAACATTATTAAGTAGAAAAGGAGCGCATTTATGCTGAAAGGAATTCCGAAAATATTATCACCACAGCTTCTGAAAGTGCTTTGCGAAATGGGACACAGCGACAGACTCGTCATCGCAGACGGTAACTTTCCTGCCGAGAGTATCGGCAAGGATGCTGTTGTAATACGGATGGACGGCCATGGAACTTGTGAGATACTGGAAGCCATTCTACAATTATTTCCGCTGGATACTTATGTGGAGAAACCTTTCAATCTGATGCAGGTGATGAAAGGCGACCCGGTTAAGACGCCCATCTGGGATGAATACCGAAAGATTGTAAATGCCGCCGATGAAAGAGGCGCTGCAGTCATCGGGGAAATAGAACGTTTTGCGTTTTATGAGGAGGCGCGCAGCGCTTATGCTGTCATCGCCACCGGAGAAGAAGCGCTGTATGCCAATATCATGCTGCAAAAGGGCGTTGTTTGTCCGTAACGTAAAAGGACAATGATATAAGTTATGTCAAAGGGGCTGTCGCTTGAAGGATTGATAAATCATGAAACGGCGGCCCCGACCCGCTTCCCGGCAATCCTCAATACAGCACGAAAGGACCTTCTCATGTTTGGACACAAGAAAAAAATATACGTCACATTATCCGCAGATCATACTGAACTCTATCAGGGACCTTGGAACGATCTGCCTCTTGCAGAAGAACTGATCATCGCAAAGAGCATCGAGTTCTTCGATGATGCCAATCCCTGCTTTATCCACAGGGACGCTGTCCGTGTACGGCTCCTTGCAGAATTGGAAGAAGCCATTCCCGCTTTGCAGGGCGATATGCCCCCGGAATGGCTCTCTTTACTTTCTGAATATATGGGAATAGAAATCACCCACGCGGCTTTCTATTATAAATAAGTTACTTCTCCAATATTGTTGGCAGAAAGGCTGCGACAGGCAGGTACTTTATTCCACCGCATTACAAGATGCTTACGCATACAGCAGAAGGAAAAATAACGCAAGAAATACGCCCGCATAGATTAATTTCACCACAGGCATCCCCTCCAGTGCAAATCTGGACGCAGACAGCAAATTCTTACTTCTATAAATCACCAAAATCAATACCAACTGCGGAATGCACATAGCAAGCACATATACAAGCAGCAACATTGCAACCGTCAGAAACTCCTGCTGCCCCTGCTTTAACAGGATAAAAATAGAAGCCACATACAACTGCCCCGTGCAGAAGAATTCTCCCGCCGAAATCACCAGTCCCAGCAGGAACACTGCAGGGAGCATCCGTTTCGGCGATACGTTTTTCAGCTTCTCGATCATATTGTGATTCCACTTGCGCAGTTTCCCGGGAAGCTGTACTACGACTTTACCGTACTGTTTCTTCCGCGTATTCCAGAAATCATACAGATTAAGCAGGCATAAACCAAGAGCTGCTGCTGCAAAGACAGTCTCGATACCCCTTTGTACTCGCACAAATACAGCTTCCTGCACCACTTGGAACAATCCAAACGCTCCCAGTCCCATCATCATATAAGCCGTCACTTTGCCGGCCAAATACAAGAGACTCCCCCGCAGGAAAAATTTCTTCGTCACCAAAAGGATTGACAGCACCATCAGGAGCATGGATGCTGCACAAGGATTGACGCCATTTATAAGACCTGTCATGAAAAGCCTTGGAATCTGAGACCACCCTTGTTCCATCCCCGTTTCAACCGCGTCCGGACTTTCCCGCTTGTCTCTTGCAAATCCAAGTCCGGCTCCGTCGCACAATTCTTCCATGAGATTCTCTTTAATATTCTCCTCTCCGGACAAAAAACCTTCCGCATAGAACAAAATCGGCACTTGTCGCAGATCATCCGGCACTGCGTATTCTTCCATGAAGGTATCAAGCAGGGCAAGATTCCCCTCTTCCATAATATTGAGCTCTGTCACATAAACATTGGATAAGATGCTTTCTTCACCTGATACTACACTGATGGCTGCACCGTCTCCGAATTCTTCGTTAAGATATTCTTTGACTTTGCTACAGTTGTCACAAGCATAAGTCGTAAAGAGGAAGAGTTCGGTATCCGTCGTTTCATTTCCTGACATCGTTCTTTCTTGTCCTTCTCCAGCAGACCTCTCCCTTATACCGTCCTCCGGAATATCTGCGGACGCCTTATCACCGATTTCGCCATAAGTTCCCTGATATAATCTGCCGTTCACCAAAGCCGCCGGAAGTCCTGACATATCGTAAGGAACACCCAATTCTTCCATACGTTTACTTATATACTCCCGCTCGGATTCGTGGAATGCATTATAGAAGGTACAGGTAATCGGCTCCGTAATACCTGCATCCCGCAGCCTCTGTTCAAATTCCTGTTCAAACTTCTGATATTCCCTGCAGGTCTCGCAACCATTGAAATAAAAAAATTCTACGCTTATCCCGACAGTATTTTGCTCCCCGGCAGATCCCTTGGGAAATAGGGACCGAAACCCTGCATCAGTTCCCTGCAAAATTCCTGCCCCCAAAAGTATAAACACTATGATCCCAATTGCCACAATCCATTTTGTGGTGTTCTCTCTCATAAATCTTAATCCTTCACTTATCGTTGCGTGTTTCTTGACCTGACCGCTCATGAAGCAGAGACAATCTCCACCTTCAGTTCGCCCTTACGCCATACGGTATCACCTTCCGATACCATAGATACCTTGCCGTCGTTCTCACTGTAGGTGATATGAGTGAGACAATACTCTCCGTTCTCATACCCGTAGCCGTCTCCGGCATCCTCATACAATGTGAACGCGCCGTCCGCACCGGGATATACTTTCAGGCAGATATCCTTCCCTTCCATATCCTGCGTACTTACGCCCGGTTCCATCATAGGCACAACTGCACCCGCGCGCGCATATACGGGAATCCCCGCAATATCCGCTGTCGCGGCAATCTCTTGTCCGCCCGCATATTTTTCATTCGTGCGAAGGTCATACCAATCACTTCCTGCCGGCAGATACACTTGTCTGGTGTAGGATGCATTGTCCACCGGCACACTGTCTGCCAGATAGTACATGGGCGTTGTCACAGGACACACAAGAAGAGACGGTCCTACCATATACTCATCGGATATCCCGCACGCTTTCTCATCTGACGGAAAATCAAATACAAGCGGCCGCATGATGGTGTCATGCTCTCTCCATACTGCTCCCGCCAGAGAATACAGGTACGGAAGCAGACGGTATCTCAAGCGGATTGCCGCCGCAATCGCCTCATAGAAAAGCTCGCCCGCTTTGCCAAAATGCCACGGCTCCCTACGACAATCCGTTCCGTGGCTTCTGAATATTGGCAGAAATGCGCCATACTGGAACCACCTTGTATACAATTCTCTATAACCCAAATCCTCATTGCCCTTCTCATACTCACCCTTCCAGAACCAAGGCGTTCCGTTCTTTACGAAGAATGCACCTATATCAAGCGTCCAGTAAGGCAGTCCGGTTACGGTGAACTGCAGTCCTGCCACAATCTGCTTTTTCAGAGTCTCCCAGCTTGCATAGGTATCTCCGGACCAGAGAATTGTACCGTATTTCTGACTGCCCAGATACCCGTTTCGCGTCAGATTCGTCACTCTCTTCGCATCGGTGCTGCCTCTTTGTCCATCATATATAGCTTTCGCATGGTAAAGACCATACGCATTGGCCTGCTCGATCGGCATACAATTTGCGGCATTTTCCACGAAATCCCGATACGCCTCTCCCGGTTCCGGCTTATGACTTCTGCCCCATTCCGGGGTAATCGGTTCGCTGGAATCACACCACCATGCATCTACGCCATGTGCGAAAAGCCCTCTTTCAGTCTGTTCCCAGTATAACTTTCTTCCTTCTTCACGAAAGGCGTCATACACTTCACTTGCAGGAAGCAGGCAGCCCTTCTTGGAAAATTCCTGATAGTTATCGCTTATTGTAGTCATATTGGGCCAGATAGAGATCATAAAGTGTACCTGCTTTTCATGCAGTTTCTCTATCATCTCATGAGGATTGGGAAATCTCGTCTCATCCAAAGTCTTCTGTCCCCAGAGATTACCTTGCCAGCTCATCCAATCAAGCACCAGACAATCGAGCCCCAGCTTCCGGTCACGGAATTCCTGCGCCGTATCTATCAGTTCTTTCGCTGTCTCATACCGCTCTTGGGACTGAATATATCCGAAAGCCCATTTCGGCAGCATCACCGCCCTGCCGGTAAGTTCCCGAATGCCTTTAACCACGCACTTTAGTGTCTCCCCCGTCAGGAAATAATAATCCAGATATTCATCCGCTTCCGTATGCAGATAAGAACCGTAAGCCGTATCCTGAAATACGGCAGGACTCTGGGTAGACAGCATAATACCCCATCCCTTACTTGAGAGCAGTACCGGTACGGCAATTTTCAAATTCGCCTGATGAAGATACTGGGTGGTGCCGCGCAGATTCCACACTCCTTCCTCCGCCTGTCCCAGTCCGTACAGTTTTTCTCCGTCTGCAAACTTAAGATGCAGCGTAGTATGATAAAGTTTGCCGGCAAACTCCTTGTCCGCCTCTTTGATCAGACGCTTGACACCATCCGGAGTCTGCACCTCTTCTACTCTTGTATTTTCATTGATTACCGTGCGATAGCAGTCAAACTCCTCAAGCGTCCTGCTCTCTTGATCTGCTTCCGCAAGCAATATGCTGCCATCCGCCTTGCAGAAACGTATCGAGCCGCTCCTGCGGTTTACATTTACACTGAGCGCTTTCGTATACAGGCAAATCTCATTCTCTGTCTCTTTGTAGTTCCACACCCCTTCAAGACTGCAGGCATCCTCTCCCTCATCTGCAAATCTCATCTCTGACAGATCTTTGATATGCCTGCCCTGACCTTCAGTGAAATTTTCCTTGTCCGTAAAAGAGACCCGCACAATGCCCTCCTTCTCAGGCAGCAATCTTAGAAGTCCTGCCTCCGCCGTCAGGTATAGGCCGTTTCCTTCCCTGTAAACCTTTGTAATCAACCTGCATTTGGGGGATATCACATCCAACATTTCCTTTTCCTCCTCTTAAGCAAACACTTCCACCTTATACACGCCAACAGCTTTCTTAGGAAATCTCACGCAGACATATCTCGTCTTCTCCCCCGGCAGACGAACCGTCAGATAATTATCAATATTAAGCTTCTCCGAGGTATAGACGCTGCGATATGTCTTCCGGTCATCCGTTAACAGAATCTCATACTCTGCATTCGTCACTTCCGCAAAGACAACCGTCACGCTTTGAATCTCCTTCGTACCTTCCAGATCCACCAATACCATGCGCTCCGTATCCTCTTCTGCCGGGCGCCAATACATCGTCATATCACCGTTCGTCACATTCCGCGCCGGATGCGCTTCCAATGCACTCGTGCAGAATACAGGGCGGTTGATGGCAATATTGTCAAGCTTCTTGCGCTTGGGTTCATCACACACATAGGGCGGAGGCAGAAGTTCTACACGCGCGCATCCTTCCTGCGCTTCCTCGCCGATTACCTGAATCCTAATTTCATCGCCATGCACGCCTTCGCAGACTGCGCGCACTATCGTCTCACCGCCGTCATAAGCGCGAAGCGTAATAGCGCCAGCCCCCTGAATCAGATTCTCCTTCTCTGACGACAACGTAAATATCCTGCCGGTCGGAAATCTGCCGGGACCGGAAACGACCGTAAGTTCTATCTGCGGATTACAGTCAATTCTCTCGCCCTCTTCATTCAGCACTTCCGCCGTAATCTTCACATCCTCCGTACCGTCACATTTCATGGTAAGACTGCTCGCCGTCAGACGGATTCTATGAGGTTCCCCAGCCTTCGGTATCTCCGGACGCGGAACGCCTGCCAGATTCTCGCGATACCAATACCATGTATCCAAAGGCAGTCTGTAATAGTCAATCATCCCCATATGTCCCATATTGCCGAGGATACTGCCGTGGTGGAATGCGCACCATAAGCACTTGCCGCTTCTCCACGGATAATCCTCTTCCACACCGTCTCTGTATCGGTGAATAAACTCACCCGGGCGGTCCAGCACACTGCTTCCGTACTCGGATACAAAATTCGGGAACCCGGGATTGTGGAAGATAGATGCGCCGTCTCCATTGTATCCCGCAATATCACCTAGAGCATCGAAACCGCCTCTCTGCGCACCGCCCACCGCTGCCGGTCGGGAATCATCCAGTTCGTGACTGTACTCTACTAATTTTCTAACAAGCGCCCGCGCCTTGTCGAGTACCTCCAGAGATGAGAAAAACGGCTCGTTGCACATACTCCACACAATGATACTGGGATGATTACGGTTCACCAGAATCATCTCCCTAAGCGTCTGCATACAGCTTGCTTCAAATTCCTCTTCATCTTCCTCGTTCACAGGATAAGCGCTCGCCGTCCAGTAGCCCTCTTCTTTTGCTCCCCCGGTTCCCCAGAAACAGTTCTCCGACCAGAAGAGGAGGCCCTGTCTGTCACATTCCTTAGCAAAATACGGATGATGAGGATAATGAGAACCGCGGATGAAATTCATCCCGCATTCCTTCACCATAGCGATATCTCTCGCAATAGCCGTATGCGTCACGGCATCCGACCAGCCCGCCTGGTCCTGATGCACATTCGCGCCATGAATATCGTAATGCGCTCCATTTAAGAAGAAGCCCTTATCAGCCGTAAACTCAAAATACCGAATGCCAAATACCGTCTCACAAGTGTCCACAAGTTCATCGTTCAAATATACCTTGCTGACCATAGTATACAGATTCGGCGTATCCGGATGCCAGAGCTTCGGGTTGGCAACAGACTGCTCCTGCACCATCTTAGGCATACTCGCTGGCGCAATGGAAAACACACTCTCCATTCTGCCCACCTCTTCTCCTTGATAGAGAAGAATGGATTCCAATCTGCCGTCCGCCTGCACGTCAGAAGTATTCTCCACTTCCGTCTCCGCCACGATACGCGCTTTGTCTGCGGACACCTCCGGCGTCGTCACGCGGGTACCATACCACGCTACGTGCACTTTCTCCTTCACAATCAGACTCACGTCCCTGTAAATACCGCCGTTGAAGACATGCTCGCCGCCCCTTGGCGCGATTCTCGCATTCCACAGATTGTTCACACGCACAAAAACTAAGTTGGCTCCGGCGTGTACAAATGAAGTAATCTCTATCAAAAATGCCGTATAACCGCCTTTATGCGTGCCTGCAAGTTCTCCGTTCACATACACTTCCGTATCCTGAAAACTTGCCTGAAATTCCAGATACAACTTCTTCGTATCAAAGCCTTCCTCTATCTGCAGCCATTTGCGGTAGCATCCGTATCCTATATAAAATTGCTTCTCCATGAAGTACGGAATGCCAAAAGAATGCGGAATTCCGATATCATACCATTTACTGTCGTCATATTCCGGTTCTTTCGCCTCCGGAAAATCACCATGCATAAATTTCCAGTCTTGATTGATTAAGATTTTCTGTCCCTGTTCCATACCTGTCCGTCTCCTATTTTCGCCTAAAACACAAATTCATACGCTTTGCCTGCTTCCAGTATCACAGAATACCCGATTTCTTCCTTATCCCATGAAATCTCTTCACCTCCGCAGATAATCTGCGCAGGAGAGCCGCCCACAAACAGCGTCCTGCGGCTCTTGTCCGCACGAACCTCTGCTTTCTGCATACATCCGTCCTTCCATTCCATATCCACTTCCACACCGCCTCTTGCGCGCAATCCTTTCACCTTGCCATTCTTCCACTTGGGCGGAAGCGCGGGGAGGAAATGTACTCCTACATGGCTTTGCAGCAGACATTCCGCCATACCGGACAAAAGTCCAAGATTCCCGTCAATCTGAAATACATATCCGGCGTTCAGCAAGCTTTCCGTAAGGCTCTTGTCAAACATTCTCTCGATGGCAGTCTGCGCGCCCTCGCCGTTTAAGAATCTGGCAAAAAATGCGATATGCCATGCGCCGCCCCAGCCTGTCGCTTTTGCGCCGTGCCCGATCCTTGAATCCAAAGAATTTCTTGCCGCTTCATATATTGTCTTATCCTTACTCCATGAAATCTCATCTCCCGGATATACCGCCCACAGATGAGAAGTATGTACCATATCCGGAGTAAGTTCTTTCTCTTCTAAGGCCCATTCCTTCAATCTGCCGGTAGAATCAATCTGATTGGGACGAAGTTCTCTGATGATCCTCTTGAAATCCGCCTTATAAGGGCTTTCGATGCCCAGTATCTTCGCCGCTTCCAGACAGGCTCTCATCAGTGCTCTGATAATCTGATTGTCCATAGTAGGACCCGCGCAGATTGGCGTATCGGATCCGTCTTCCAGAACGAATCTGTTCTCCGGAGATACGGAAGGACAGGTCACCAGATACCCTTCCTTATCCTTAATCAGGTAATCCACGAAGAAAAGTGCAAATTCTTCCATCACGGGATATTCTTTTCTCAAGAACTCCTCATCCAATGTAAAAAGATAATGCTCCCACAGATGCATTGCCATCCATGCGCCGCCAATCTGCCAGAACGCAGCCGCCGCATACATATCCTGCGTACCGCAGTCACCGTAGATATCGGTATTATGATGACACATCGTTCCCCTGCATCCATACATCCTCTTCGCCACATCGCGCCCCCGCATCTGCACCGTATGTATCAGATCAAAGAGCGGCTCATGGAGCGTCGAGAGATTACAGATTTCTGTCGGCCAGTAATTCATCTGCAGATTGATATTCGTCGTATATTTGCTCTCCCAGCTTGGACAGAATTCATGATTCCAGATCCCCTGCAGGTTCATGGCAGTCGAACCCTCTCTGCCGGCGGATACGAGCAGATATCTCGCATACTGGAAATACATTCCCGCTTTCTCATCCTCGGGAATCGCCAGCGTACATCTCTTCATATAAGAAGTAAAATCCGCAATATGAGCCGCCTTACTATCATCATATCCTTTGGCTCTCGCCGCCGTAAGCGTGGACTTCACACTGCCGAGGTAATCTTCTTCTCTGTTGTCCGTAGAAGCTGCCAGATAAATCACGACCTCGCTCGCTTCATGGGCAACCAGCTTCGCATAACAGTCTTCGATTCGTCCATCCGTTACCACGGTCAGCCCGCAGGCGAATTTCGTACCGTTTTCATCCCCCTCCATCATCAGCGTGTGTCCGTTTTCCGTATAAATTTTCTCACATCTGGTCACTGGCCATACGCCGGCGCTAACGAATTTCCCCGGTCTTCTGTCATCGGGCAGTCTCTGGTCTGTGAAAGGTACACGATTGAGCAGCATATCCAGCCGGATTGCCTTCTCCTTATCGCTCTTTAAGCGGATGCAGAGCACTCTGTCGGGATTGCTGACAAACATTTCCCTTACATACCGCACACCCTTGTCTTCATGGGAAATACGAAGAATGCCTTCTTCCATATTCAAATCAGATACATAATTCTCACCGTCGGATTCCGGCAGCCATCCCATCTGAAACGGAAGCGCCGTATTAAGTGCGAGGTCAAGTTCGCCCAAGGGCGAGAAATTCCTCATATTACCGGGCACAGATACCATGTGGGAGAACATCAGTTCTTCCGCCTCTTCAAACCTTCTGTCAAGAATCAATTCCTGAATCTCCTTCAAATGCTCTTTCGCATTGGGATTGATTCTGTCTCTGAATTTGCCATACCATAAAGAATCCTCATTCAACTGTATTCTATCCTTTGTGGTATGTCCGTAGACCATTGCCCCCATGAATCCGTTTCCCATGGGCGTTGCGTCCAGCCAGCGTGCTCCGGCTTCTTTTCTGATAAAATGTTTCTGTACATGCATCGGGAATACACTGCCTTTCCTTTTTTTAAATGAGGATGTCCGGGGGACACCCTCATTGAAAGAACGAACTTATCTATTTCATTATCGCAGCATCTTTCCTTATTTTACCGCATTTTCCATATAAGCGTCATAGTACTTTTGATAGGTATCGATGTACTGCTGCACACCCATCTTCTCCAACGTGCTAAGATACTCTTCCCACTGGTCTTCGATATCAAGATCGCCCGTGACAAACTGTACCAGCGCCTGATTGACATAACCTCCGATCTGCAAGGTTGCTTCACTGATAAGCTGTGCGTCAGAACCTTCAAATACAAGGTTTGGAACCAGAGTCTCCATCGCCGGTTCGTAAGGCTGATACTTTTCACCTGCCTGCTGCAGATAGAACTCTGTATCATGATCCGGATCCGGAATCATCAACTCGCCACGCGCTCTTGCAGAAGACCACCTTACAGACGCATCAGATGCCCAACGATAATGCTTGCCGTTTTCGCCGGAGTAATCCTTTGCGTAACCATTTCCAAGCCAGTCATAATCTTCAGGAATAATCAGTTTCTCAACCGTAGGAGTACCGCCTGCAAGTGACGTTCCCTCGCTGGTATATCTCCAGCCAAGGCCTTCCGGGCCAAAGGACTGTACGTTGTTAGCTTCCGCACTTGCAAGGAAGTCCAAGAGAGCCGTTACGATGACAGGATATTCGCAGGTAGAAGAAATGCTGCCGATACCCATACCGAAATAGTTGTCAATACCCTTTGCACAAAGTCTTACGCCTCCGGGACCTTCTACGGGCGCGAATACCTCCCAGTTCTGCCACTCGCCGTCCTTATTTGCCCAGAATTCATCGTCAGTCTGAGGACCGCCTGCAGGATAAACAGCCACCAGATGTTCCTCGTTCTTCAGCGTTGCAGCAAACTGCGTATTATCCTGTGTAAAGGTCTGAGGATCCAAAAGTCCTTCTGAATACAGCTTGTTGATATAGCGAAGCGCATCTCTGTACTCTTCCTTCATCACGGAAAACTCCACTTTGCCATCGTTTACGACAAGACCTGCCGCAACAGTAGGATTGGTGTTGTTCAAGGGATTATTGCACTGTATAAAAGAGTTGATCATCCACACCGTAGGATCGGAAGCCCAACCGCCAATATAACCGGTCATGGGAACTTCATCGGCAATGCCGTTGCCGTTAGGATCTTCGGTTTTCACCTTCTTCAGATACTCATACAGTTCATCCGTGGTCTCGGGAATATGGCCGTCGTTCAATGCTTCAACCCAAGGCATATAGATGTACATTCTGTTCTGATAGCGGCAATGGAAACACTCGTTGTTGTCGCCGTAGGTATAGATATTACCATCGGACATGGTAAGGTCTGCCCTTCTCATAGGACTCTCTTCATTCATTGCATTCCAGTTAGGAGCATCTTCCAGCAGGTCGTTCATGGGAATGATCAAGCCCTGCTGACCATAATTCTGAAGTTCGGTCTTCGTCCAACCGGTTGCCAGAAATAAATCCGGCAGATTCTTAGGATCAGTCATCACCAGATTCAGCTTCGTCTTCGCATCATCGCCGTCTACATCGTAAACAAAATTCAAATGAATGTTTGTCTTCTCCTCAATCCAGTCGGTTACATAATTGTCCTGATAAGTACCACCTCCTGTCAGAGATGCGTAAACGAATACGTCAATTGTCAGCTTCTCTTTCAGTGGAAAGGTAACATCGCTTACGGATTCGAATGCGAAGGCATCGCCGTTTGCCGCTGCACCACCATCTGTAGCGCCCTCTCCCGCGCCTGCACTTCCCGCCGTGTTGCCACAGCCTGTCAGGAGAGAAACTCCGAGTGCCAGTACGACTGCGGATGAAATCAGTTTCTTTCCCAATAAGATTTTCTTTCTCATTTTTTTTCCTCCTTAAAATCATTTTTATAAACAACGGGGTCCCCGGTTTATACATAAGTATCAGTTACGTCCGCTTAACCCTTGACGGAGCCAATCATAACGCCCTTGACAAAATGTTTCTGCACAAAAGGATAGATGAGCAGCAGCGGTAAACTACTTATGATAATCGTTCCGTATCTGAGCATCTGGCTTAAATACTGGTTCTCCATTACCACTTTCGGATCCACTGCGGAATTACCGAAATCCACCTGAGACATCAGCAGGATTCTTCGAAGAATCAGTTGCAGTGGATATTTCTCCTGAGAGTTGATATAAATCAACGGATAGAAATATCCGTTCCAAAGCGCAATCACTACCCACAGGCAAAGCACTGCAATAATGGACATGGACAGTGGAATGACAATCTTTACAAAGAACATGAAATCGGAACAGCCGTCCAGTTCCGCCGCCTCCTGCAAATCCTTGGAAATCGTCTGGCGGAAGAAAGTTCTCGCCACTATGATATTGTAAGCATTTACCGCCGTTGGCAGCACTACCGCCCAGATCGTATCAATCAGACCGAGATTGCGGACCAGCAAATAAGTAGGAACCAGACCACCGTTGAACATCATGGTGAACAAGAACAGCTTCATCAGCACATTGCCGCCGCGAAAGTCACTTCTGGAAAGCGGATATGCCGCAAGAAGCGTAAGCACGATACTGATGACGGTTCCAATCAGAGTATAAATAATAGAATTCAAATACCCTATCCAAATATCGCCGTAATTGAATACTGTCTTATAACTGAGTAAAGTCGGTTCTACCGGTAAAAATTTCACTCGCCCTGCCATCAGCGCTTCCCCGGAACTGAAGGAACAACTGACCACATAGATAAGCGGGTACAATACGATAATCATAAGTAAGGTCAGTAATATATAATTGACAAAATAGACCACCTTATCCTGTGTAATCTTCTTGTTTTTCATTCTTCCCTACCTCCTTAAATGAATCCGTCACCGGTCAGCTTCTTCGCGATCTTATTGGAAAGAAGGATAAGTATCAATCCTACCACTGACTGAAACAAACCGATTGCCGTCGCATACGAATAATCCGGGAAGTTAGATACCAAAGAAACCTTAAACGCATAAGTCGGGATAACCTCCGACATAGACATATTGTTCTGATTCTGCATCGCAAGAATCTTCTCATAACCCATATTCAGGATTCGTCCTGTCTCCAAGATCAACATGATTACTGCAGTAGGCATGATCGCCGGCAAATCCACATAGCGTATTCTCTGAAGCAGGGTCGCACCGTCAATGATCGCCGCTTCGTGCTGTTCCATATCCACACCTGCAAGCGCAGCGATATAGATGATGGAACCGTAACCTACCGTCTGCCAAACGCCGCTCCATACATATAAAGAAGAGAAAATTTCCGGCGTACCAAGAACATTAACTCCCATATTCTCATAGACAAAACTTCCGATGGCTCCCACGCGGGTATCGAATATCGCATTCAAAATTCCCACGAATACAATGGTGGAAATAAAGTACGGCGAATAAGTTACCATTTGTACAAACTTCCTAAATTTCATATTCTTGGCATAGTTCAAAGACAATGCCAGAATAATGGCGCAGGGTGTATTAACAACAAGGGTGTAGAGAGAAATCACCAAAGTATTTCTTAAACTCTCCCCAAAATTATAATTATTAAAAAATCGTATGAAATTATCCATTCCGAAATGCGCCGCCCATGGACTTCCCCAGATACCGTCCACAATCCGGTAGTTTTTGAACGCCAGCAGGATACCATACATAGGTGCATAGGAGAACACTGCCAGCATAATCATCGGAAAAGCAATCATCGCGTACAACTGCCAATGGGCTTTAAAATAATGACCGAAAGTTTCCCGCTTTCCTTTTTGCCTCGTCTTCACTTTAGTTTTCACTTCGTACCTCCTTCGCTTTATTTTGTTTCGTTGCGCTCACGATAGCATTTTTCCAGCGAAAAGTCATTCTACAATTCTTCTTGTGCCACTATACAAAATTTAAGAAATCCCGTATTTATGGGCTTTCTGCAGACCACAGCACGAACTGCCTTTCCTTGTTTGTGCATATTTCATATGAAATTTAAAGGCAAAAAAAGTAGACAATCACCGCAACAAATGATTGTCTACAATCTGATGACCCGTATCGTCAGGCTTACCTAAGTTGATACATGTTTCTTTTTTCTATAATCCGAAGGACTAAGCCCCGTCACTCTCTTGAAAGCTCTGCCAAAAGTATTTTGCGCAAGATAGCCCACCAATTCCGAAATTTCGCTGACGGGCAAAGTCGTATTCATCAGAAAATCCTTTGCCTTGTCCACCCTGACCGTCTCCACATACGTGGAAAAATTCGTTCCGTAAGTCTTCTTAAACATTTGGGACAAATATCCTTCGCTTAATTTGAAATGCGACGCCACAGAAGCCAGACACAATTCCGGATCACCGAAATTGGTGTCAATATATGCCGTTACCGCTGAAGAATTCATATCAAACATCCCCCGCTGCTTCTGGCTGTTCACATATTCGCACACCTGTCTGTAAAGATTCAGGGTGCCGGTAATCTGCGCGATCAAGGGCGCGTTATGACTCTCTTCCAATTGCGCATAATAGCTTCTCTCTTCCTCTTCTCCCATTCCCATACGACCAATGATGCGAAAAAGCGCCGCCTGCAGTTCATTCAATAACATCTGCTGCAGATATACGGGAAGATTATTCTCTATGATATATTTCTTTATAATATCTTCAAATGCATCATGCAGCCCCTTGCTGTCTCCGGCCGTCACAAAATACCCAAGCCGCACGGAAAAATCCTGCGGCGGATACTTAGGCACATCCAAGGTACTCTCCTGATACCAGATAATCGCATTCTCAATCTGGTCATTTTCATCAAAAATCATATAAGATGCGTTCTGGTAGGATTCGTACACCTGCTCCAGAGTCTCTACCCGATTGCCTCCATAGGCAAAAAGCTTCTCTGCGATACTGAATGAAATCTTTTCCCGGATACGCAGGGTAATCTCCTCTATCTCTTCTTTGAACAGGCTTTCCCGTTCTTTCGCAACGCCCAGAAGCAGTACCACCTGCTCCTCGCCTAAACTGGTGTACAGGCTGTCAGGAATCTCCTTTTTGATCACTTCCATCAGGGATAGGATACAGGAACACATTAATTTCATATCCTCTTCCCTTACATCGCCGGTAAACAGATGAAATCGGAACAGCACAACGCCGAACACCTTCTCTTTCCAGTCGAATCCTACATGCTCCGCGATTTTTTCCGCCTCGCCATCCGTCTTGAAATCCCCATATATGAGACGGTTCATAAAAGCATTGCGCAGATAAGGACGCTGGCTTTCAATGGCATCCGCCAGTTTGGTATTGGTGGCTGCAAGGTAATTAAACGTCGTCTTTAAGCTGGAAAAAACCGACTGATGTCCTTCAAAACGTTCCGCGCTCCTAGATACATGACTCAGTATATCATTGATGGGGGTTACGCTTCGCACCGACATATGATAGCTGAGCAGCACGCCCACCACTGCTCCCGCCAGAATAAATACGCCGGATATCAACAAACTGGAAAATACTCTTCCCAGCACCACATCCTGCGGCAGTAATTCATAGTACACAAGTCCGGAACGGTCGGAAACATATTTCACGACCTCATATTTTTCTCCATCAAATTGGATTTGCTGCCGGTCTCCCTTCTGTCTTTCCCGCACCTGCCGCCTCAAATCCAAGATCCTCTCCTGCTGCCATGATTCTTCAGAGCCATCCTGCCGGAAATAAAGCATCTGTCCGTTTAAATCTTCTATGAAGCAAATCCCGTGCTCCACCGGCACTGGCAACATCTCTTCCAACGCGGATTCTTTCATATATATTTGAATCTTACTTCTTGGTTCCGTGCTCATCAACATTAACGGTCTCTCATAATAACACAGATTCAAATATTTTTCCGTTTCACTTTTTGCATAAAAATATGTTTCCATAGGAGAAAGCCCGTAAAGCACTGTCTCCTCTTTCATATAGGTATACCAATCTTCGTAGCTTGCATATTTATCCGCATGCATATACATATTGTAAAATTCCTCATAAGTATACGCTACATTTTTACCGATAACCATCTCGCTTTGGTCAAAGAAAATGAAGTATTCAAAGATCGACTGGTTCGTCTGGTACAAATCCGGCAGCGAGGCGCATAATTCATACACCCGATATGTATTGGGATAGTCAAATACTTCCGTCTTTGTGCGGAATCCATTGACGTATAAGTTGGTAGCGATGGAGTTTCCCAGATGCTCGAACTCGTCCAACATGTTATCTACCAGCACTGCGGCATGGGAAAGCTCGCTCTCCTTTGCCTTGATATCATCCTCGGCAATCAGGGTCAGCATATGGATATAGTAAAAACAACAAATCAACATGGGAATAAACAGCACCACAAGATAAGTCAACAAATAGTACCAAAATATCTTATCCTGTTTTACCACCCCACGTTTTATTTCCGGAATCTTCCATTTCTTCATTTATTCTCCTCCCGGTCAGCACGCGGTTCATATGCACTGTCCCTTACAATATATTCTCATCTACACCATGCAAACGCCTTTGTAGGAAATCCGGTCCTTATTTACTGCAATATTCTACCCCAGCCTGCAGCTTCACTTCTTCCGTTTTACCGTTTGCACAAATCTCCAGCTTTGTGTCACGCCCGGGTATGATGCGATACCACAGCACCTTGCCGTCCTTCCACTCCATATCCAAGGTTCCACCGCTTCGAAGACCCATGCCGCTTAAACGCCCGCCCGCCGTCTCAGTCGTCACTGCAGGTAAAAGTTCCAGTCTGTCCGGTCTGCTGTAAGCGAGCATTTCAAGCACAGCCGCTGATGCGCCGAGATTGCCGTCTATCTGGAACACATAATCATGCTCGCCAAGCGGATGGTTGTCCATCAGATTGGGATAAGTACCCATGGAAAGGATAGCCTGCAGATTCTCGTAAGCCTTCCTGCCCTCCTTAAAACGTGCCCATAAGCCGATGATCCACGCCCGCGACCAACCGGTATGACCGCCGCCGTTTGCCAGACGCCTCTCAAGCGTCACTTTCGCCGCCTCCATCAGTTCACCCGTCTTCTCATAGGAGATGGAACTACCCGGATACACACCGTACACATGAGATATATGCCGGTGTCCCGGTTCCGGTTCCGCATAATCCTCCATCCACTCCATAAGCTGTCCGTATCTACCGATTTTCAGTTTCGGAAAACGTGCCATCACGCGAGCAGCTTTCTTGGCCTTCTCTTCGTCAAGTGCCAGCACCCTGCAGGCGTTGATGTAGCAGTTGAAGAGTTCCATCAGAATCTCCGTATCCATCACTGCGCTCTCACAGAGCACCCCGTATGTCCCATCCGTCCTTTCATAAGTATTCTCCGGCGACATAGATGGTGAAGTCACCAGATTTCCTTCTTCGCCCTCAATCAGGAAGTCATAGTAGAAGGTCACACACTGCTCCAACACATCAAAATGCTCGCGCAGGAACGCTGCATCTCCCGTATACAGATAATGCTCCCAGATGTGAGTGGCTAACCATGCCTCCCCCATCACCCAGAATGTGGACGTGATACAATGATCCTGAGGCGCCGTATCTCCGTACAAATCCGTATTGTGATGGGCTACGCTCCCTCTGCAGCCGTACATTTTCTGTGCTGTCTCCTTACCGTTCTCCTTTACTCGTTCAAGCAGATCAAAGAGCGGTAGCTGACATTCGCTTAAGTTCCCGCTTCCCGCAATCCAGTAATTCATCTCCGTATTGATATTGATGGTGAACTTGCTCTCCCACACAGGATAAAGCTTGTCGTTCCAGATACCTTGTAGATTAGCGGGAAGACTTCCCTTCCTGCTCGAAGACATCAGCAGATATCTGCCGTACTGAAAATACAGCTCCATCAATCCCATATCCCTCTCGCCCGCCTGCACTCTTCGCAGCCGCTCATCCGTCGGAATCTGCTCAAGGGTCGCATCCGTCAATTCAAAGGAAAGCGCAAGCCTGCCGAAAATAGCGCCGAAATCTTCCTTGTGCGCAGCACGGATATCCGCTTCTTCCTTCGCAGCCGCCGCTCTGATTCTGTCTAAACAAGCTTCTCGATAATCCGTTTCCCGGAAACTCGTCTCAATATCCAGATAGAGATACGCCTCCTTCACCTCCCTTACAAGTAAGTGTTCACCAATGACACGCACGGAGCCGCCCACGGTCTTAGTGCCAAGCGCCACGGCAAAAGAAATACCGCCTTGCCCGCCATCCACCGCAAAGCAAATCGTATGATCATCCACCTTTTCTACTTCATCCGTGGCATTATGACAACGTCCCAGAAGACAATCAAAGGAAAAGGGTGCTCCGTCTGCCGTCTTCAGCACCATCACCATGCAGTTCTCCGGATATGATACATAAGTCTCGCGCAGATAACGCACGCCCTGCGCCGTATAGGATACACTGGAGACACCTGTCGTAAGTTCCAATTCTCTTCTGTAGTCCTGCACTTCATTCCCATGGTGCATCTGAAGATAGCATTCACCCGCCGTCTGATAGGAACGCTGGGAATTGGGTGTGCCGGAGAGCGCATACATAGCAAGCTGCTGCGCTTCTTCCACCCTGCCTTCCCGAATCAGCTTGCGAATCACAGGAAGATTCTCCTTTGCATCCGGATTGTTGCGGTTTAAATGTTTCCCACTCCAAATGCTGTCCTCATTTAACTGAATCAATTCTCTTTCGATACCGCCGTGTACCATACCACCTATTCTACCGTTTCCGACTGGCAGGGCCTCATGCCAGAAACATGCCGGTTTATCATACCATAGTTTCATATTTACTCCTCTGCTTTCCTATCTCAACTCCCGTCAGGGAAGATCGAAATATATCGTTTGTTCTCTATACACAAAAACGACACCGATTTTACATGGTATCGTCCTGTGTCAAATTTATCTACAGTTTATCCAAAATGCCGCTTACTCTAAAGTAAAGGATGCCAGGTTGGCCGCGCCATGTCCCTCATACATGAAGTAGATGGACTGTACACCGTCGGGAATTGCAATATCCGCTTTGTAATCCTTCCAAACATTTGTAAATCCAACGGGAATTCTACCTAAGATTTCGCCGTCCCATTTGGTCTTCACGCAGATATTACCACTACAATATCCCCTCACACGAACGGTGATGCTCTTTACGTCTCTGCAGTCGAAATAGCGGAAACCACAGTGCGCGCCGTCACGGATATTGCCCACATAGCCGGGATATTCGTCCCCATCCTTGCCGTCCTGCGTGATTCTCGGAAAACGGTCATCCATAAATTCTCCGGGCGCTCCGGTGGTGAACGCAATATCCTTCGCAAAAAGCTGACACGCAAGGTATCCCTCAAAAGTACCCTTTCCTTCAAAAGGCGTATTGCTTGCGCCGCTTGAAGTCATCTCCGCCTGAATGATACTGCCATCTTCGCGGAAGGTAATTTCCTCGATACAGCCTTGGCGGCTGAAATTCGTGCCGTCTGTATGTCTGTGGTAGAAAATATACCATTTATCCTTAATCTGAATAATGCTTCCGTGGTTGTTGCCGCCGTAATACATGGGCTGATCCGCCGGCTTGTAAGAGTCGATATGCAGATCGTTATTGCTAATGATCACGCCGCCGTACACAAAATCTTTAAGCGGAGATTTACTGGTGGCATAGCAAAGCTCATGCATTGCAACAGAAGAATAAATAAAGTAATAGGTGTCCCCTCTCTTCCTGATAGAAGGGGCTTCAAAAACCTCATGTCCTTCAAAACTGCTGCCTTTGCTGTAAGGCTCGCTGGGAGCGATATTTACAGGACCTTCCATGATAGTCAGCATATCCGCTGCAAGCTTTACGCCCTTGTGCCCGGTTCGTGAAGTATCACCAACTGCACAGAACCCGGTATAAAGATAAGTTGCATCTCCTTCCGTCAACACACCCGGGTCAAACTGCGGTTCATCACCTTCTCTTTCACCCAGCCGGCTCCCATCGGGATAATGCACGTATCCATAGAATTCATACTGTCCCGCAGGCGTATCACAGACTGCCACGGATACCACGGATACTTTATCCAGTACATAGTACAGATAATATCTGCCATCCGGTCCCTTCGTCACATCGGGCGCATAGAGACACATGGATGCATCGGGATTGAGCGGATCCTGAGTTTTTCTGTAGATGACGCCTTCATAACGCCAGTCACCCAAATCATCTTCCGGCGCCGACCAACAGACATAATCTCCCAGACAGTAGGCATTTCCTCTGAAGAAGTCATGAGAACCATAGACATAAACTCTTCCGTCAAACAAATAGGGTTCCCCGTCAGGAATGTATTCCCATGAGGGAAGATAGGGGTTTCGTGTGTGTTTATTCATGAATTTTTCCTCTTTCCGCACTGTTTTTATTTGTCATTTTAAGTAATTATAGGCAAACCGTATGATAAAGTCAATATAACATTTTTTCATTTTTCCGTCTTATCAAAAACGTCATAATGAACTTTCATTATAGTTAAATGAGGTGCCATTCACTTTCCATATTTCGACGTCATCGTCTCCTTCTGATCCTCCGGTTCTTCCATCGCCTTGTCCGCTAAATAGGTAAGACAGCCGTCAAGCCACGCCAATGAATTGAACATGCCGTCTAATTCCCACTCGCAATCTTCCCAGATTGCCATATTGGAACCGTTGACGGTCGTATATTCCCCGAGACCCGGCTGCTCCTCAAAACTCGCCGTCACATAACGCACTGAATCCTTAATCCCTTCATCCATGTCAAAGCCGACAAATTCCGCCTGTATGTGCTTTGTCATTTTCATGCCGACACACAGATACGCATATGCAGTTCCATCATATCCGTATTTGCTGAAATCAATTTGATACCGGCAGGAATACAGGTAAATGTCCTCTCCTTTTTCCGATTGATAATGCTCAAAAGAAAACTCGTCTATCTTTCCTTCATAATTGTCTTTAGCGTACTCGTCCAGTTTCCTTGTACATGCCTCCCAGTCAGAAGTCGTCCTGACTAACTCCTGTGTCTTATCCTGCACAAGACAAGCTATCTTTCCGTCTCCGGACAGACAGAAATTGGAGCCGTGTTCTCCGAATTCAGAAATTCCTACCGTACTCCCATCCGGCTTGTAAAACACATATCTCCACATATAAATTCTTCCGTACTTGCTCTGCCTTTTGATATAAGCGCTATTTCCCAGTTCAAGCAGCATGCCCGGATAAATCATGTCTGCGTCCGATATGCTTTCCTGATTAGACATGACAATATCACTGTAGAGACTGCCGTCTCCCCAGAATTCTTCAGCGATATCCCACAGACAGTCTCCCGGTCGCACTTCATACTCTACCGGGTCCTGTATTAATCTTATATAATCTTCTTCCTGCCCTGCCTCAATCCGTACAACCATGTCTTCCGTATCTGCTGCTTGTACATTCATCTCCGGCAGCAGAAGCAGCATACCTGCCTCTACGATTGCTATTAATGCGTAAGCAAATCTCCTCTTTCTTCCCAGTAATCCCATATCCCCTCAGTATCTCCTAACCACAGATTCGTCTGCAATTCCTCACATTCCACTACTTCACCGGCCGGTTCCGATAACTCATATTGTTCCCAGAACTGCGACTCTGTGCGAAACGCTTCCAATTCCTGTGCGTCACAGCAGATTTCATAGAAATCCTCCTGCGGCTCATGAGCACTTATATATTTCGGATTAATTGATATCCCTATAATAAACTTTCCTTCATCCGTCACATAGAAATAAGGCTGAAATTCATAGTATGCATTCCACTCTTCATCATTCTTTAAAAACCATGCAAGCAGTGTCTTTCTGTCTTCCTTCTCCTCCCCGAAGAAATCATCATATGCTTCGTTTGCCCTCTTGGCCCAAAACGCTGCAAACTCTTCATCGAGCAGCAGGATATCTGACAATTGATACTCCTCGCCTGTCATAAGGTCAATATTCATTCCTCTCTTCGTCATACTGACATACCATACAGGATTCGCCGGAGCATATATTTCATCATAGGACATACTAAGCAGATACTGGCTGTGATATTTCACCGTACAGTCCACATCACTGCAGAAAAGAGAATAATGCTCCTCTTGAAGCTTCTTCACCTCGTCATTCGGCTCGAAATGCCAGTAGTTCGTCCGGTCCATGGCGGCATCATACAACAATACATTGATTGCATCCTGTTTATCTTCTTCAATACCGTTAATCTCCGGATATTCTATCGTCAATACATCCCAGTAGTCGTATTCATCCGAATATTCCACATAGTACTGATGCATCTGTACCGTATAGTCCTCACATCCTTTGGGCGGTCGCATCATATACACCGCTGACGCCGCGGATGCTGCCAGTACGATCAGTATACCGACAATCACTGCCACTGCCAGCTTTCCGCTCATGCCTTTCGTTTTCGCATCACCATCTTCTGTCTTTGGCATCATGTCATCGTTCTGCGTTTCCAGCCCCATATACCCTGTCTCTGTATTCTGATCCGAAATATCCGTCATGCTTCGTTGTTTCACCATCTTAATCCTCATTTCTGCACACACTTGGCACAAATCCCGCTTGTGAAAAATCCTCTAATCCTCTCTCGTTACATATATTCTCATTAATCGTCAGAACTGTACCGGCGCTGCCTTCGTTGTCAACGGTTCCATCCGGTATTCCGGCAGTGAATCTATCAGCTTCTCCAGAGCGTATGCCGTGTTGTCCACTCTATCATGGGCAAGCATCACTACCTCCCTTCTTCCGCGTGCCGTAGCTACTGCATTGCCAATGAGTTCTTCTGAAGTCAGGCTGTTTTTTCCGGCATCTCCCAGACTGGCGTTCCAATCATAATACACAAATCCTCTCGTCTCCATTTCCTCAATGATATCCTGATATACCGCCTTATTATACGCATTCACACTTCCGCCCGGGAAGCGGAAAAACTCAGCTTCCACACCCGTGATTTCATAGACCGTATCATACGCATTCTCAAAATCTTCCAGATAACTGTCCACGCTTGCATATATCTTTTGATAATCATGTACGTCACAGTGAATGCCGATTGTATGTCCTTCCTCGGCAATGCGCTTCGCCGTCTCAGGATATTTCCTGACATATTCCCCGATTAGAAAAAACGTCGCTTTGATATTTTTTTCTTTTAATACATCCAGCACCATATCTGTATATTCCTCGGATGGTCCATCGTCAAATGTCAGGTACATCGTCTTAGGATTCAAATAAAGGTCTATCCCGTTGGCAATCCCCTCTGCAATCTGATCTCTGTATTCTGCAGAAGCCAGTTTTTCACGTTCCGTCTTATTAGAAAGAAATCCCGTCTCGATAAGACATGCCGGCATCGCACTCTTGCTTGTCACACACATCTCCGGATCCGATACGAGTTCCCTGCCCTGCGCTCCCGTTGCCTTTACTGTCTCCTGCTGTATCAACATTGCCAGCCGCCTGCTATCCGATGTCTCGTCATTTTCATCATACCACGTTTCGATTCCTGCCACGCTTTTATCTTCACAGGAGTTTTGATGAATACTGACATATAGTCTGGCGTTCCTGCCGTTCGCCATATCCACTCTCTCCGTCTTATCTATATAATCATCGCCTGTTCTGGCCAACTCCACACGATACCCCATAATTCTCAGTTTCTGCATCACGCGGTAAGCAATCTTCCTGTTAATATCCTTCTCTGCTATATCCTCAAAGACGCATCCTCCGTCCATACCGCCATGCCCGGGGTCTATGATGATTACGCGTTCCGCCTCGATCCTTGCACGTTCCTGCGCTTTATCCGTTATCATTAACTGACCGGAAATCACTGCCTGCGCAACGTCTGTCACATTGTTTTCATCAAGTAAGACAGGAACATCCGTCGTCATCGCATCTGTCACCACGGCTTCCGCCGCAATTACCTTGGAAGCTTTGGCCGTCTGCACTGCCATCGCTACGGCAACGGTGATGATACAAAGTATCGTCACCACCCACATCATCCTCCCAAGATATCCCCTGATTTCTTCTTTTCTTCTCTGTTTCCTATATAAGCTTCTTGATCTTCCGTACATAAAAATGATGCTCCTCTCCTGTATCTGCTACCAGCATATAAGAAAGGTGCATCATAATTTCATCATTTTTGTAACATAGTTCCATCAAAGTTGCATCATTTTTGCATCATTTAGTAATTTTAAGGAAAAGCTCGTCAATACCGTCATAAAATCCAACCGTCACAACGGTTCTCTCCCCTCCGGGACCTGAAAAAACATATTTCTTGTAATACGGCGTCGTCTCCAAAAGCGGATTGTCCGTCTCATAAGCTTCCGGCGCCGTCAGCCCCATGTATCCGCTCCATGCTTCCACCAATGCATCAGGATCAATCTGCTCCCATTTAAGCTGCGAACGCACATAAAATTCATATATTTTGCCGTCATCCGCATCAACATATGCATCCAGCAGACGATTCTCTTTATTGGCATTTTGAAGGCTGCCCGAAAGACTCATTTTCCAGACTGCAACGTTGTTCCTCGGCTCCGGCACGTCAATCGCCGAATATAAAGTCACCTCATAGGAATCTGCGTTTACTTCCTTAACGGCGTCCGGCAAAATACCCAGATCCTTCAGCGCAGCAAGCCCTGCATTCACCGTCTCATAGATTTCTTCATCCGTGATTTCCTGTCCTGACGGTCCGTTATGATTGACCACAAAGGCATAAGTACCCGCCAATTCCTGATAGGCCGTCTCTACGTCCTTCGTCTGCGAACTCTGTTCCGTTCCGGGCATACTCTGAGAATTAAGACACTGCGATAAAATATAAAGCTTTTCATTGCGGCTCAACTGATAACGATATCCCTCGCCGCCGGTTTCCTCCTCCTGTGTCCTTATCCGGTCGAGCACTCCTCTGTCTTTATACGTCGCAAGCGCTTCCGGCCCCCATATCGACAAGACTACTACCGCGGCCGTCAGTGCGAGGAGCGCCAGATTAAGAATGTATTGCTTCATACTGCTCCTCCTTTCCCTCCTGCAAAAGAAATCCGACCTCAGTACCCTCTCCGAGTCTGCTCTTAATCTCAAGACTACTGCCGTGCAGTGCAAGTATTTCCGTACAGAGCGATAATCCGAGCCCCGCGCCGTTCCTGCTGCGGGAACGGGATTTATCAACCATATAGAACGCCTGTGTAATCTTCGACACTTCTTCATCCGGAATACCGATGCCGTAATCTCTGACGGTAAAACGATATCCATCCTGCTCTAAACGCCCTTCCGTCTCGATCCTGCTTCCCTGCTCCGACGCTTTACACGCGTTGTCCAGAAGATTTACAAGCACTGTCTGAATCAAGCTGGAATCCGCCATCACATAAGCCTCTTCATATTGAAAAATGAATTCCATACTCTGATTCGGAAGGAACATACTGCGAAGATATTCAAACAGAGCTGCCACCGGTATTCTCTGAAGTTTTGCACCTTCTTTCTTCGTCACGATAATATCCAGAAGGCGCAGCGACATCGACTCAAGCCTTTTGCCCTCCGTATAAATATAATTGGCGGATAAAAGACTCTTCTCTTCATCCAGCTTTCTGGAACGCAGCATATCCGCGTAACCGATAATTGAGGTAAGAGGTGTCTTTAACTCATGAGCAAATGCGCCCACAAAATCTTCTCTTGCCTGCACTTCATCTTCCAACTGTCCGATTGTCTTCTCCAGTTCCTCCGACATATGGTTGAAATTCTGCGTCAACTGCCCCAGTTCATCATTGCTGACCTGTTTCGCACGGTAACCGTAATCTCCGGCCGCCATCTCCTTCGTCGCCCGTGTAAGCAGTCTGATCGGTTTCGTCAGACGTGAAGCAATAAAATACATAATGATAATGCCAAAAACAAGCATAAGCATCATCAGCCGTCTGTAGACCGTAAATCCCATTCTGCGCTCTTCGAACACTTGTGATACGTCCCTGAGCGTTTCCAGATACAACACTCTTCCGAGCGCATTGACGCTGCTGCCTGTCTGGATGTAGTAATGTTCACCAAGCTGGATCACACGGTAAGAATATCTGTTTTCCTCCGTGGAAGCAAGCAGTTCATCGTCCGTCTCAAAACCGTCGCTGGCATAGAGGACATTCTTCTCTTCATCAGAAAGACGAAGTAAACGCTGCGTCCCCTGCCCACGCGCTTCCAATTGGGAAGCGATCTGCTCTACCGAACTGTCCTGCAAAAGATTATATTTCACCGGAACATTCAGCGCCGCCGTCTCAAATGCAAAACGCAGAATGCTGTTTTCGTCAAGCGCCTGTCCCACTTCCCTTGTAAGTGAAGTCTCAAACACATAATTTACAAAATAATAGCCGCTAAAGCCAAGTGTGAGGGCTATGATGATCATAGTCCACAGTAATAGTTTTTGGGAAAATTTCATCTTCATCTCCACATGTAAAGTAAATTCCGAAGAACCTTACCTCATTTCACTTCCAGCCGATACCCTACCTTGTAGACCGCCACAAGGTTTTTCTCCCAGCCAAGCTTCTTTCTGAGCCTCTGTACATGCAAATCCAATGTTCTGCTGTTAGCATAGTACTCGTCATCCCATACTTTTTCATACAGATTCTCACGAAACAAAGCAACATTTCTGTTCTCTGCAAAAAGCATCAGCAAATCAAATTCCTTACTGGTAAGAGGTACAGGATTCCCTGCCCGCGTCACCCGCCTCGCTTCAATATCAATCTCAATCTCTCCGACGGTAAGCTTCTTCTCAGCCTTGTTGTATCTACGCAGAACTGCCTCCACTCTCGCAAGAAGTTCCGTCACGTCAAAGGGCTTGACCAGATAATCATCCGCTCCAAGTTTCAGCCCTTTCACTCTGTCTCTCACCTCATGTTTTGCCGAGATAAATATGACAGGAACTTTATACGGTTTTATGTAGTCCATCACGTCATAGCCGTCCGCCCCCGGCAGCATAATGTCAAGCAGCACTAGGTCGAACGTGTTGTTCTCAACCGCATCTATCGCCTCCAGCCCGTCCTGTACCGCCGTACAGGAATATCCTGCCGCCGACAGATTCATATCAATCAAATCACAAATCGGTTTTTCATCGTCTACAATCAGTATCTTAATCATGTCTCCGGACTCCACCCCCAATAGGCTCTCGCCTTCTCTACAAGTCCCGCAACCGTATCTTCATCGTTGCACATTACTTTCTTCTTCACTTCCGTATCTGTCTCAAATCCGCCGGTACGCTGGTAATAAATCTCATAATCACTCTTTATGAGCACTTCGTTATTACTGCCTGCGTAACTATAACGCGCAAGCACAAGAATGTCTTTCATGCCGTCCCCGTCGATATCCCTGCAGGCTATCCCTTTGAGTGCATACAGATTATCAAAATCCCCCATTGGCTGGAAACTCCACACGATATTACCCTGCTCGTTCACAAGATAAATCATAAACGTGGCGAACTCCGCCATCTTGTACGTTCCCGGCATTACTTCCAGATATCCCAGTTTCTCAAATTGTCTGGAGTAATCCTGCTCAGCGGTAATGACGAATCCGTTTCTTAAAAGTTCATTCTTCGTTGATGCCGTATAGAGAAATTCCGTCGAATGTCCGTCTCTGACATAGGCAATGATACTCTCCGCACTTTTGTTCATCCCAAATCTGTTAATCTTATCAGAAATACGGTAATCACGATAAAATCCGTCGTCGCCTTGAAAAAGCACGTCGCCTACCTTATATGTCTTACCCGAATAGGAACCCGTCTTGTTCCTGCAATCAGCAATCAATATGATATCCATTCTGCCATCCCGGTTTAAATCCTGAAACGATACTGCACTGATGGCACGAATCGGCTGTTCTAAACTGCCGATATTCCAACTGTTAACGGCCAGTTGATCCGTTCTGTAAATGACCGTCCCGTCCTCTTTTGTAAAAAACAATGCAAGGCGGTGATATTTCTCCTCCATAGCCGGAACAAGCGAGACCTCTCCAAAACAGTTTGTCTCAATCGGAAAAATCTGATTCTCTATCACGCGAAACCCGTTGTCGTCAATCTCCCACCCTCTCTGAGGGGCATTAAGCCTCGCCAGATAATCCTCGTATTCTGCAAGAAGCTGACTGTCAGCTTTCTGCCGCTCAGACTCTTCATCCGCTGTCATATTCTCACCCACTGCGCAAATATACAACGGGTGAAGTGCGGATATCAAAATCACCATACAAAGAAATGCGGCACACATTATGAAATTATGTTTTATCTTTTTTGTTCTGGTATCTTGATTTCTCTTATGCACACTGCCACCGGTTTTCCTTCGTAGTCATCCTGCCGTCTACACGTTAATCTCAGCTTTCATGCCAAGCAGTTCTTTGTTTTCTTCTAATATCGGATTTACAACCTCCGATAAGAATTTCTCCACCTGAAGAGGCGCACGACCTACATATCTGGACGGATCCATCGTCTTTGCCAGCTCTTCCTGCGTCAAATTGAAAGCGGGATCCGCGGCAATCAGTTCTAACAAATTGTTTTCCTTTCCTTCACGTTTCACGTTGGCTCCCGCCTCCATGGACAGCTCTCTGATCTTCTCATGCAGTTCCTGACGATTGCCACCCAGCTTCACGGCATCCATCATGATATTCTCCGTCGCCATAAAGGGCAGCTCGCTCATCAGACGTTTTGTAATCACTTTGTCATAGACCACCAGCCCGTCCACCACATTCAGGCACAAATCAAGAATGCCGTCAACCGCCAAGAACGCCTCCGGAATAGACAGTCTCTTGTTCGCCGAATCATCTAATGTTCTTTCAAACCACTGGGTTGCAGAGGTGATTGCCGGGTTTAAGGCATCTACCATCACATATCTGGACAAGGAAGCGATGCGCTCACTTCTCATCGGATTTCTCTTGTAAGCCATGGCGGAAGACCCAATCTGGCTCTTCTCGAAAGGCTCTTCTACTTCTTTCAGATGCTGCAGAAGTCTGATATCGTTAGACATCTTATGTGCCGACGCGGCAACTCCCGCAAGTACGTTGCACACCCTCGTATCGACCTTACGGGAATAGGTTTGTCCCGACACCGGATAACATTTCTCAAACCCCATTTTCTCAGCAATCATCGGATCGATCTTGTCAATGGTTTCCTGATCCCCGTCAAACAATTCGAGAAATGAGGCCTGCGTTCCCGTCGTTCCTTTGGACCCAAGCAGTTTCATTGTGGACAGTACATAATCCAAATCTTCCAGATCAAGACAAAACTCCTGCGCCCACAATGTTGCCCGCTTACCAACCGTTGTCGGCTGCGCCGGCTGAAAATGGGTAAAAGCGAGCGTCGGCAGGTTCTTATACTGTCCGGCAAACTTGGCGAGTTCAGCGATTACGTTGACCAGTTTCTTCTTCACTAACTTCAAAGCTTCCGTCATCACGATAATATCCGTGTTATCTCCCACATAACAGGACGTCGCTCCCAGATGTATAATGCCAGCCGCCTTCGGACACTGTTTACCATATGCATAAACGTGGCTCATCACGTCGTGGCGCACTTCCTTCTCACGGGCTTTCGCCACATCATAATTAATGTCTTCGGCATGTGCCTTTAATTCGTCAATCTGTTCTTGGGTGATGACCGGCTCTCCGTTCTGACATAACCCTAACTCCATCTCTGTCTCCGCCAAAGCAATCCATAGCTTCCTCCATGTTCTGAATTTCATATCCGGCGAAAAGATATACTGCATCTCCTTGCTGGCATAACGTTCCGATAACGGACTTACATATCTGTCTGTACTCATAGTCTTTCTCCTATTCTTCTGAGATATATTTATAATTTCACTCTACAAATTGTATTGCATAAAATTACCGTTTTTCACAAAGCCAAAATATGGCGGTTTCTCAATGAATGACATTCCGCTCGTCCCTACGATTATATCCTCATCAACCGCCAGCCACGAGACAAAAGTGCCATCCGCCATATGCCTGTTATAATAATCCGCTAAGGCAGGTCTGATATCTATATCCTCCGTCGCGCCTTCCTCCCGCAGTTGGCAGATTCTCATTTCAATAAAGTGGTCTATTTCCTTTTCCGTTAATTTTCTGTACTGTACAGCCATACAATTTCCCCCTTCACATCGTTTTCAGGAATGTTCTTTCAACCTTGTACTGTTTTGGGTTCATTTTCTTCTGTTGAACCGGGCGTTACCGCTGCCCGGTTTTTATGAAATCAATCAATTTCTCTACATCGTCGAAACCGTCATAATCACCGCAGAATCCTTCCCTATGATAAATTATGCCGTTTTTTTCATTCCTTTCAAGACAGTCGAGCAGGGCTTCAAGTCCGTAACGTTTCGCAAACACCGTGAATGCATAAGGTTTATCTTTCGATAAGAACCCTCTCCTGCAGTCAATTTCACATAAGAAACAATTTGATATTCCTCTTGCAAGGGAGCAGTTCCGGTTCTCACACCATTCTTTATCAGGACATTCACCGGCACTGCATCCGTTACAGCTGTCGTTTTTGGAGCACAGGCAACATGCCAGTCCGCATCTTGCAATTCCAAGTTTTCTTTTCATACGAATCCCCTTCTTTCTGTTCCCTTCTTACCGCTCATACTCTCCTCTGATGTCCTCTTCGGGCGGCGTAAGCGGATATTGCCCCGTAAAGCATCCTTTACAGATTTCCAGTCCCTCCGCCATTTCCTCCAACCGTTCCATTTTAAGATAGCCAAGAGAATCCGCACCGATTATTTTACAGATATCCTCCACGGAACGTTCATAGGCGATCAGTTGTTCTCTTGCCGGTACATCCGTACCGAAATAGCAAGGATATAGGAACGGCGGTGAACTGACTCTCATATGTACTTCTTTTGCTCCTGCTTCCCTAAGCATTCTGACGATACGATCCGAAGTCGTCCCTCTGACAATGGAATCATCTATCATAATAATGCGCTTACCGGCTACTGCCTCTTTGACTGCGTTAAGTTTCACCTGCACGCTGCTCTCACGGCTCTTCTGCCCCGGCTTAATAAAGGTCCGTCCCACATATGTGTTTTTCACAAATGCTTGTCCGTAAGGGATGCCCGACTGCATCGAATAACCCAGCGCCGCACAGTTACCCGACTCCGGCACACCTACCACCAAATCGGCTTCCACAGGCGAATCCATCGCCAGAAATCTGCCTGCCATAATACGTGAATGATAGACGCTGACGCCGTCAATACGGCTGTCCGGTCTGGCAAAATAAATATACTCAAAGATACATCTGCCATGCTGCTTTCTCGGAAGGCACATGCTCTTATCGGATTCTATTCCCTTATCCGGTGATATCGTAACAATTTCGCCCGGCTCCACATCTCTCACAAATTCTGCGCCGATGGTATCGAGCGCACAAGTCTCCGAAGCAAGAATATAGGCATTGTCTCTCTTTCCGATGCAAAGCGGTTTGAATCCGTAAGGGTCCCTTGCACCGATTAGCTTACGTGGCGACATGATCACCAGCGAGTAAGCGCCTTTCATCTTATGCATGGCACGTCCCACCGCCTCTTCTACGCTCTTACTGTTTAAGCGTTCTCTGGCAATATGATAGGCAATGACCTCCGAATCTATCGTCGTCTGAAATATCGCACCGGAATATTCCAATTCATGCCGAAGTTCGCCCGCATTAATCAGATTTCCGTTATGTGCCAATCCCAATGTGCCTTTGACATAGTTTAGTACAAGCGGCTGGGCGTTTTCCCTTGTACTGCTGCCCGTCGTCGAATAGCGGACATGCCCGATGCCGATATCGCCTTTTAGCTTCTCCAAGGTTTCCGGGGTAAAGTTCTCGTTCAGAAGCCCCATCTCCTTGGCACTCAATACCCTTCCTTTCGGTCCGGCTGTGTCGCTGACCGCAATACCACAACTCTCCTGCCCTCTGTGCTGCAAGGCAAACAAACCATAATAGATTGTGGACGCCACATCTGATCCGTCAAAATCATAGATGCCGAATACACCGCACTCCTCGCCTAATTTGTCTGTCTGCTCCGCCTTGTCTTCCTGTTCCATTATTGTATTCATTCCGAATCCTCTCCTGCGTTTTCATGCAGTTCTACCCATACATGCTCTCTGTGAATCTTCCACATTCACAGACATGGGCGAAGCTGCATTCACTGCATACTCTCATTCGTATAACCGCTTACGGATTCCCTTCGTTTGCTTTTCCCTTTTCTCTTACCCGAAAACTGTCACACCGGTCAGCATTCTATTTTGCAAATTTCTTCTCATATTCCTCCACCGACGCCATAATCTCCTTGGCATACTGCGGATACTTCTCCACCAGCGCTTTGATCTCTTTCTGAGAACCGCCCGCCACGACTTCTTTATTATAATCCATCCGGCGTCTTAAGGACTGTCTCCTGATAATCAGATTATGACGTATCTCCACCATTTCTTTATGGTCTAAAATCGCCTCCGTCTGATGCAGCCATACTGCCGGATCTTTAATCTGATATCTCTTCAGAATCTGCAAAAGTTCCTGTTCATTATAATCAAGGTCAAGTTCTGCTCTCCTGAATTTCTCCCGTTCTTCTTTCTCAATCTTATAATTCTCCCACAGTTCGATTAATTCCTGTGCGCTGGACACCCCATACTTCAAGTAGAGATAGTCTAACAGATTCGTATTATTGACATAACGTATTTTTACTTTATTTTGCAACAGAATAATCTTATTGATTCCTGTCTCTACGCGATGAAGCTCCTTTCTGGCATCCACATGTTTGACATAAATCACCGTAATCGCAATGGCGGCCGCTGCAGCAGTCACCAGATAACCCGCCTGCGTATCCATTTCCAAGAAAAACTGTAACAGCAGAAGTAATAAAATGCATAATCCCAACGCTGCCACACAAATAAACGCCATACCTCTCGTATCCGATATGATGTGCATCACTTCATTCTTCCGATACAGATAGGCATGTTTCTCGCCTTCCAGTCTGTTTAAATCCTGTCTGATCAAGTCCTGATATTCTTCCGTTTCGGTCAGTTTCTGATACCCTTCCTCCACCTCATCGGCAATCCGTTCTATCTGTTGATATTTCTCATCACTAATCCTACGGGGGCGTTCCATGAAGTCGGCCTTGCTGTCCTGCAGAAGGGAAACACGCTTAGCACATTCTTTCAGCTGTTCGCTCTCTTCCGGAGGAAGCGCCTCTATTTCCTCCATATCTTTCAGATATGAAGTGACCATATCATATTCAAATGTCAGGTTTTCCAGCTCACGGGTAGCATCAGCCATCCGCTCAAGACAGTTTTTGACATAATCGCTTCTCTGTTCCTTATTATGATAATCTATCTGATGAGAGACCTCTTCGTCCTCCCATCCTTCATCAAATGCCTCAGATTCATCACTTCTCCGAAACTTGTTAATCAAATTCTTAAACCAACCCATCGTCGTCTCCGTCTCCGTTCAAATATTTTTTAGGACACATATTCCCGGTACTGCTCTTTTAATCTGACTGTCAGTTTCTCGATTTCCTGATAATACTGTACGTCGCTTCCTCCTGTGCTGCTTCCTTCCTCCTTAAACACCTGAAGCGTAAACAGCATACGATTCTCATCTGTTCCCTCAAATTGTCCTAACGCCTGATTCATCCGTCGCTCTACCTTAAGCGATGCGTCATGATATTCAGGATGATCCGTAATAAAGGTAATGTACTCTTTATCTTCATAATGCATGCGCAGTGATGTAAGATACATCTCGAGACTTTCATCGCTCCTGTCTTGTACCCATGCCCGCATAAACCATTCTGATGCCTGCACGAACATAAACATCCCGGCGCATGTCACTCCCATATTATGAAAAACTGCACTGCGCAATGTCTTGTCCGTCTCTGGTATCTGTTCAAGCAGACTGTAATACTGTTTAAGCGCCATGAAATATTTCCGATTCTGCAACATATAATCCGCCTTCGCTTTTTTGCGCTCATATGGATTCAAACCTTCGTTGCTCTTGACGACCTGTTCCGTCTGGGCAACTATTTCCTCCGGGTACAGATTCACGTATTCTAATATTGTGCCCACAAAGGCGACGACAGAACCATTCTGATTCATCAGAGAATAGAGCGTATGCGCCAAATCGTTCAGCCCGCACTGCTCGTCAATCCATTGCACCAGCTCACGCTGCATCAAGTCCTGATCTAACAGTTCTGCTTTCTCTACCAGAAGATAACACAATTCTTCTATCGAGTATAGGTTTACATAAAATTTATCTACATAGTATGGTTTCGAGGCATATGTGCCTGTCCCCAGAATAATCTGACTCATGACCGCAGCCACACCTTTCCGTATCTTCGCCTGTCATCAGGGCAGTTCAAAAGTCTGTTCCCATATCTGTTCCGTTGAAGGAAACAACTCGCCAAACCCTAAGTCTTCCACCTTAATCCGTACTGTCTCCGGCGCGCTCATCGACATACTCAACCGGTATCTTGCGAAAGGCGCGCCACTCTTGCCGCTTCCGGTTAATGTAATCTGCCGCAACTCTATATTTTTACCCGTAAGCGGCGTAATCACAAAATCAAGCCCGCGTTCCTCCGCCAAAAGGAATTCACATTCTCTCCTCGCCTCATACCAGTTCTCTCCGGCATCCAGAAGCGCATAATAGGATTCCTTTCCCTGCCGTAAAACATTCATCCCTATATTGGATTTAAGTTTGTCCTTTCCGAGAAATACATGTCTGCTCCCCGCCTCGCTGGGTTCTAGCTTCTCCAACAATCCGTAACATGCTCCCTTACTAAAAAGATTGTTTCCTTGAAAAACTCTCCTATTATGGCAGAGAAATTGCAGAGATTGTGCGTTCCACTCGTTCCGGAAACCGTCTCCCAATAAATATGCCGATGAAACAATCCTGCCTTCGCACAGCCGCTTCAATATTCCCAGAAAACGCTCATCCGCCAGACGATAGGCACCCTGCTTCGCCTCTTCGTCTTCCGTATCTTCCGGAATCACTAACGTGTCATAAATCTGCTCCTCGATCAGCACTACAATCGGAGTGGTACGCTTATTGCACTCCATGCGGTATGTCTTAAGCCGCATACCGTCATGCTCGCAGGCAAGCGCCTGATAAGTCCATAGTTCGGGCGGCTGGTGCAGCATAAAATAATAAAAGCTTTCCGTATGGCTCTGAAAATAAATCTGCTGCGTCTTTAATCCTAGGTTTGCCGATGCCTGAGCCAGTATCTCTACCATCCTGTCGTCCAGTTCGTCCACCGTAAACATGATGGAATGGATTTTTTCTATCGTAGTAATAAAATTTAGCAGCGTCATACTGCGCTTTAGGAACAAGGTCAGTAACGCCACCGGGTCATAGGATTCCCCGTCAAGTTCAATCTCTTCGCCTTTTCTTGCGCGCTTTAACAGCCCTTCCACGGGAATCATCGCTTCTTCTTCAGCATTCCTAACCGCGTCTTTGCCGTAAAACCACTGATTGATTCCCTCTCGTTTGCATAACATTGTCGGGATATTATATTGTTTCGTTCCGACGATGGTTGCCACCGTATCGGCGTCTTCTTCTCCATAGACGTAATAACTGATCTGCGAATACTTCTCCCCCAGATCATAACCGACCAGAACGCTCCCCTTATGTAGTTTGCCTTCTTCTTTCCTCTCTAAGAACATGCCGCCTCCTAGCGCATACGGAATATTTTATCAACCAGAAAATCCTGTTTGTAATATTCTCCAAGCAGACCGTCCACCGTATCATAATCATGCAATGTCTTACCGATCATAATATCGTTCAGCATTGTAAATCTACTCTCAAAACTCTCTTGCGCAATATCGCTCTTATTGATCGTACCGCTCTTCGTAAGCTGCTCGTTTCCTTCTGATTCCTCAGTGATATAGAACTGAAGCCGTTCACCGAAGAATAAGATAAACTCCTTAACGCAGATTCCTGCAAACATATCTTTCATCTCTTCTTTACAATACTCATTCTCCGTATTCTCTTCGCTCTGTATCACATAGTGGATTACCGCCCTGCATCCGGGCTTCGTCCGGTATTCCACGATTGTCTTATCCTGATACTCGTCCATCTGAGGTATGAAACCCTGATACTCTTTGTATACCGGCAGCACAATCTGATCATCCAGAAGACTTTTCAGGAAACTGCAGCATGCAGCTCTCGCCATATCATCCTGCTCTTGTTTCTCTTCCGCATAATATTGCAGACAAGCTATCTTGCACACCGGATGAAGCGCAACTTCTTCTTGATTCAATCGCAGCACGCTGCGGAAAATATAGGGTTCCGTAATATGTCCTTCTATCGCATAATCATAGCAGCACTGGGATAAAAACGCCGCCATCATTCTTTCATTACCGATACCTTTACTGTATGTACGGAAGATTTCCATTTTCTCCCCCACATGCGCTCCTGTGTACAGCATCTGAATCAACATGCGCTCACAAAGTGCATATGTATCTACGCCAAAATCCTGCGCCGCCTTCCATAAATCCCGCATGTCTTTCATGCTGCCGTTCAAATACCTGATCAGATATTTCAATATATTCTCATCGTACTTACCCTTCTTCATCACATAGAACAGGATGCCTGTCATAACAGGATCTTCCCCTGTCTGCTCTTCGTCCAGCAGTCTGCTGCTCAGTTTTGCCAAAACCTTAGTGTCCACACCGTATGGTCCGAAACGGCATACCCAGTTATATGCTTCCTCATACATCCCGCGTATTACCATATATCGTATCATTTCTTTGCGGTCACTTCGGGAAATGTCCTCCGGCCTAAGCTCCAACAGATAATCATCCAGCTCTCGCATCCGGTCCTTTTCATAATAAAAATGTACCAGCATCATCCGCATTTCACGCTTCGTCGTCTCCGCAATCCGTTCGGATCCGGATAGAAGACGCACAAAATCCGCATTGTCATCCCGCACGTTGAAAGTCTTCTGATATTCAAAGCATGCATAGATTGCATAGCCGAAATCCTCCCGCACGAAAGGCGCCGCCATCAATGCCAGTTTGGCAGGACTAAGCAGCATCTCCATACTGTAATCTATACTCACCGTATACCGGTTTCCCTCTCCGTCATCCAGCAAAAGCTTGCAGTCTGAATCATAGACGGGCACCTGCGCTCTGCCGTCATGTACGGGATATACATACTCTCCCACTCCATAAGGATATACAAGCACTGCTTCTTTCACCTTATCGGATGCCACTCTTATCTCCCGCATAAAGAGAAGAGATACGAGCTGCCCTGCGCTTTCCTCATCAATCATAGGCAGACTGACCAGATTACGATACAGATAAGCCAAATCCTTATTGATTCTTCCCCTTCTGATCTGCTCCGTCACAAACCGCTCTATAGCCGCCGAATAGTTTACATAAATATCCGGTATTTCTTCCCTGTGGCGGTGTACATAAGCATACAAATATGCCGTTATCTCATAATGCAGATCGCTCTGATACGCAAAATACATCAAAATCATCTTAGGCAGCGGACCGCTATATTCCAGTGAAATGGACATCATATAATATTCATATAACCGTGTGATCCGAAGGTTCTCCTCCACTCCCGCGCGATACCATTCAAAGTATGCCTCGCCGTAACGGTTTCCTTTGATGAGCAGCGTGCAGACCGCATGAAGAATATCACTCCTGTGATTCATCTCATAACAGCCCTTTAAAATCTTAAAGACACTGTCAGAATATACTTTCTGCTTCTGCGCCAGATATACGATCTGCATAACAATTTCTTCTTTCATAAGACCGCTCTTCACCGCAAAAAGAAGAATCTGTTGTTCAAAGGCATCCAGCTTCAAAAGCATGGACGGATTTACACACAGCAAATGCCACGCTTCAATATAAATCACCGGCGATGTACAGCGGTAACGGAATAACTCTTCCAAAAGTTCCCATTTTCGTGAAGGATTCTTGACATACTCCTCAGATAAATACATCAGAAGCCATGCAATACGCCAATTTCCTCTGTTTCTCTCATAGACGTCCGCCACCTCCGCCGCCACATCATCTACATACTCTTCGTCTTTGCTGTACAAAGTCGTTAAGTACAGATAATAGCACCACAATTCTGGTCGCTGTTCGCGCTTTATCATCACCTGCTCTTCGTTTTTCTCAATCATCCATCTGGCTTCGTTGTAACGCTCTTCCGTCAATAAAATCTGAGCCTGAAATAATCTGAGCGTTATGTCTTTATCATCCAGTTCCATCATACGACTTAAGATCTTGTTCGTCTCAGTCATCCATGTCCCTACGCTGATTTTCTTCAGACGGAATGCCTGATAGTATTCCATCATTTCCACCGTGAGTCTGCCCTTTTCCCGGTGAAGCCCGAGCGCCTTCCTGCCGGTCATATGCAGTACGACCGTAACCGGGATTCTGATCACACCATGCTCCTGCACTAACAGAACGGCGCCGTAATTATTCCCCGCATGCAGTTTTTCTATATCTATATAGTAATAGACCCTGTAAATATTTCCCAGAAAGGAAGAGTCTGTCGCAGTATCTTCCTCGACCCGCAAAAACTCTCCCTCCGTCTCAATCTTTAAATGCGTATACCCCCACCCGTTTCTGTTGACCACAAGTGCATATCGGGTCGTTTGAAGCGGATCCTCTATTTTGATCGACGTCTCTTCCGTAATATACTCGACCGGTTTTTTCTTATTGATCTCTAACAAAAATTCCTCGACGTTGTGCTCGTTTCCCTTCACGGCAGACAGCCCGCGGTAGGCGGCAAAATGTTGTTTATCATTCCCGGTAAACACCTGTTTAAACTCATCGGAATAGAACATTTTAACCGCTTCGTCCCAGTTGCTCTTAGCCAGATTGGTAAAGTGAAACAGATTCTTGATATTTCCCAGACTCGATACAATGATTTCGGGCACAATCGTTACCGAAAAAGGAAGGTAATATTCTCCCTGATTGGAAATCACATTGAAAGCCCCTTTCACTTCTTCACCTATTTCCATACCGTGCGCGTCAAAGCGGTAGTGAATTTCATCCTGATTTCCGCTAAAAGTCTGTGTCAGACACTCCATACGAAGATCGGAAGATATGACATGTCCTTCCGTCATGCGTCCTTCCGGACCGTACACCGTGAAAAAATCCTCCACAATCGTGTCAATATGAGTTGACAGCTCAATACGCGGACAGGAAAAGTCCAGAGAACCGTTACCAGCATTAAATTTTCCGTTTAAGATCTCTTCAATTACCTGTTTCACGTCTCGTAAACCTCATATTCCCGAAAGAATTAATTCTTTCTTACATAGTTATTAAAATTATACCATTTATATAGCAGGCTGTGCAACCTTTAATCAATTCGTGCATACCATATTAGGAAGAGATTACTATGAGGTTTTTTATGGAAGAGCCTATCTTAAAAAGTATGCAGTCCGAAAGAACTGAACAGGGCAGACTGCTGGTCAACGTGACTGCCAATGTAGGTCTGATCCCGATACAGAACGCCAATATCACCATTTCCTATACCGGTGAACCAAACAGTACCTTAGAAACTCTGACGACCGATTCCTCCGGTCAGACCGACACCATTTCACTAAACGCTCCGCCCCTTGAATACAGTCTTACCCCCAACTCACCCATGCCCTATGCGGAATATACGTTAAATATCACGGCGCAGGGTTACGAGCCGGTAACCGTATCCGGTGTCGAAGTGCTTCCCGATGTGACAGCCGTACAGAATATTGAAATGATTCCCACTGAAACAGCGCTGGAACCGGAAGAGACTATCGTGATTCCTGACCATACTCTCTACGGAGATTATCCGCCTAAAATTCCGGAAGACGAAATCAAACCCATGGACGAATCCGGAGAGATCGTCTTAAGCCGTGTCGTCATTCCGGAATATATCATTGTACATGACGGCGTTCCCTCGGATTATACCGCCTCCAATTATTATGTGAAGTACCGCGACTATATCAAAAACGTAGTCTCATCGGAAATATACGCCACTTGGCCGGAAAACGCCATCTATGCCAATACGCTCGCCATCATGTCCTTCACGCTCAACCGCGTCTATACAGAGTGGTATCGGAATCAAGGCTACAACTTCACGATAACCTCTTCCACCGCCTATGACCAGAAATGGATGCGCGGCAGGAATATCTATGCCAACGTAGACAGACTGGTAGATTCCATTTTTGCCAACTATCTCTCCCGCCCCGGCGTACGTCAGCCCATCTTTACATCTTACTGCGACGGGAAGAACGTGACCTGCGACGGCTTAAGCCAATGGGGTTCCAAATATCTTGGAGACGAAGGCTATACTCCTATCGAAATCATTCGTTACTATTATGGCAGCGATATGTATATCAACACCGCCGTAGCCGTATCCGGCGTTCCTTCCTCGTGGCCCGGCTACAACTTAAGTGTCGGCGCTTCCGGCGACAAAGTGCTGCAGATCCAGCAGCAGCTCAACCGCATCGCCCAGAATTATCCGGCAATCCCGCGCATCACGGCAGACGGCATCTACGGTACAAACACCGCTAATGCAGTGCGTACTTTCCAGCGTATTTTCAATCTGCCCCAATCCGGTATCGTGGATTATCCTACCTGGTATAAAATCTCGGAAATCTATGTCGGTGTGAGCAGAATCTCAGAACCGGGATGAACAAAAGAGATTTGTTTCAAGAAATACAAAAACAGCCTGCAAACATCAATTTCTCATGTTTGCAGGCTTCATTGCCGTTCGCTGTATATAACACACGGTGTTAATCTTTCAGTCCAAGCAGGTGTATCACCGTCAGAGAATTTGCCGGCGCCGTATACTCGAACCTCTCATCAATTGCAAGCTTGCTCTCTTTTGGCAGCACTGTCATCTCCTTAAAGCTGTTCATGGTCTTCTTATCTGCTCCGGTCAGCACCGTCACATCCGCTTCCGGCAGGAAACAGGTGATATCTCTGCCCTCCAAGATTACATTCATGGGAATGTCTTCATCCGACACATTGACAATCTTAAGGACCACATCGCCGTCCATATCAACCGCGGACTCGTAAAGCGTCTGCTCTGCCGCTCCGGCAAGTTCCGTATTCAGACTATAATCTCCCGCATGATTTCCGTACATCTGCTGTACATAATAATTTGCCGAACCGAATATGCCGTCATTGGAATAGAATATCATATCCGGCACCCATTGATTCAACTTTGCATGGGAGAATAGCGGTGCATAACATGCCATCTCAACTACATCGCCATTCTTCTCAAGTCCTGTCATATAGGCGGCCTCCGCGAGTGCCGCCTCCAGTGTATTCGCCTTCGCCGCATACTCTCCAAGGAAAACCTTTGCCTGTGCGTTTCTGTCGTAACTGTCATACCGATTCGTGTTCGAAAGGAACCATTCCGGCGTCTCATAATAATGTTCGTCCACCAGAGTGGTGACAGAGTCAGGATTCAGAATCAGATAATTCCAGCCGTCCTCACTGGCGGATACTGTGCCGTTAGCCACAATTAACTCCACGTCCCCGTACAATTCAGGATCTGACACTGCCGCCTCCTCGAATGCTTTGACAAACTGTTTGTAATGCTGGTGGTACTCGCTCTGCCACTGCTCATTGCCGATACCGATATACTTCAGTTCAAAAGGCTCCTCGTGTCCCATGGCTATTCGCACAGCGCCCCATGTCGTATTCCCGTCACCTTTACAAAATTCCACCAAATCAAGAGCATCCTGCACATACTGCTTAAATTCTTCGTCGGCGATACTGTACACCTTATAGAATGGGCTCTGTATCTCACATGTCATACCCGCGTTTAACACCGGCACCGGCATACAGTCAAGCGCCTCACAGAATTCAAAATATTCATAAAATCCCAGTCCGTATGTCGTATAATAAGGGTTTGCTTTAGACCCCTGCCAGATACTCTTCCCCTGCGGACGCGTCGCAATGTCTCCCACCGTGCTCTCTCCATTGATGTTAAAAGAAAGACCGCCGCCGATGGAATCCTTCCAACTGTAAATACTCTCCTCGTCTCTTCCTTCAATCACGCATCCGCCGGGGAAGCGTAAGAATGCGGGGTTAAGCGCCTCCAGATATTCTCCAAAGTCTTTACGGATGGGCAGCCCCTTATAAGTATCCTGCGGCATCATGGAAATCATGTCAAAGCATGCCGTTCCTGCCGGAAATGACACCGCAAGACGTACCTTCCTGTTTGCCGTTGCATTTGCCGTCAGCGTCGTCCCATACTTGCGCCACTGTTCGGATATTCCTTCCACCGTCTGTTCATCATATACCGTACCGTCCTCGTTATATAGCGTTACATAGACCGTGTCCACGGAACTGTCTTCTGATTTGCAATAAAAAGACACATCATAAGAAGCTCCCTGCGTAATTGCCATACCTTCCAGATATCCCTCATTGCTGATTCCCTCATAAGGCTTTACGGCAGAAGTCCCCGTATTGTGTACCACTGCATACTGCGGATTGTTCTCATTGAGCGCCGTACCGTCCGCACTCCCATCATACACTTCAAATGTCACTGCCTCACTAGTCGGCTCCCAGCCATGAAGCTGCTCATCTCTCGCCTCAATTCCATACTCGAAAGAACGGTTCTTCACCATCTCTGCATACATACCGCCGTCCACCGCATAATTAATATCTTCCAAGAAAAGCCCGAACAATGTATCGGAAATCTTCTGGTTCTCGTCAAGATGTTCTAAATTGATATCGACTTTATAGGTGACGCCATCCGCTGTCTGCCGCTCCGCAGACTCACTCTGCGTCCCTGCCGCGCCGGCTTCTTCATCTTCATCCTGATTTTCTGCTGCCACGGCGTCCGTTCCTTCTGCATCCGAACCCGCTTCGCCCCCAGCATCTGCCACCGCCGTTTCCTGTCCAGCGTCATTTTGCGAATTACCGCAGCCGGCTATACTCGCTGCCAGCATAACACATAACCCGTATGTAACCGTTCTTTGAAGTGCCTTTTTCATCGGTTTCCTCCATCCTTTACAATCACAGTCTATTCATCCATAAGTGAATATATTTTAGATTTTTCAAAACTATTTTACATCATTATATATCTGTTGACTCCAAAAAGCAAGACGATTGTCCCGCGTGAATGTTTCATGCAAATATATAAAAAAGGAATGAACACGCACATAGCATAATTCATTCCTTTTTATCTCACTTTATACTAGTTTACATAAATTCTAGTCTGTCTATCACTATTTCGTCAGAAGCATCATAATATCATTGCTTCTTGTCACGAACTTCGTCATTGCCTCCGGCTCAAGCGGCGCCTGCTGTAACAATGCCAGATCATAAAGCTGTTCGCAGATCATCTTCACATTCTCGCCTTCCTGATTGTCCAGTACATACTGTACAAGCGGATGGTTCGCGTTCAGGATCAGCGTCTCGCCTTCCTTGCCGAATGCACCCATGTCCATTCCCGGCATCGAATACATCTTCATCATATCCTGCATTCTGCGCGTCTCTTCGGACAATGTGATCATGGAAGATATCTTCTTATTTTTCAACTTCTCAATCTTTACTTTGATCGCGTCTTTCTTGAGAACCTTCTTCATCAGCTTGGCAACTGCCTCAGCCTGCTCTTCCATCTCCTTCTCTGCTTTCTTGGACGTCTTCGACTTAAACACATCCGTCAGATCCGCATCGATTCTCTGGAACTTAATGCCTTCGTTCTTAGCCTCGAGCTGTGACACGAACGGCTGGTCAATATTGTGCGTCAGCACGACCGCATCCATCTTAGCCGCTTTGAACATATTGATATACTGGCTCTGCTGCTTCTCGTCTGTCACATAGTAGATGACTTTCTCTTTCTTCTCATCTTCCGCTTCGACAGCATCACCATTTTCATCGACTACTTCGCCGTCCATCTTCTCGGCTTCCTCAACGACCTCGGCTTCCACTTTCTCTCCATTCTCATCTACTGCAGAAGCTTCCGTTGTATTATTCTCGCTCTCTGCTGTTTCCGTTGTCTTGCCACCTTCTGCAGACGCCTCTTTGTCTGTGTCTGATGATTCTCCCACTTCATCGGGATCAATCTTATTGACTTCCAGACACTCCGGCAACGTCATGTAATCGCCGTCCAGATTCTTGAAGAGAATGTAATCCGTCATCTTCTCGCAGAACTTATCGTCCTTTAAGCAGCCGAACTTAATAAATGGACTGATATCATCCCAGTATTTCTCGTACTCCTCTTTCTCGGTCTTACACATACCGGACAGTTTATCCGCCACTTTCTTTGTAATGTACTCGCTGATTTTCTTCACAAATCCATCATTCTGCAAGGCGCTTCTCGATACATTGAGCGGCAGGTCCGGGCAGTCGATCACACCCTTTAGCAGAAGCAGGAACTCCGGAATGACTTCCTTAATGTTATCTGCAATAAACACCTGATTGTTATATAACTTGATCGTACCTTCGATAGACTCATACTCCATATTGATCTTCGGGAAGTAGAGAATGCCCTTCATGTTGAAAGGATAATCCATATTCAGGTGAATCCAGAACAGAGGCTCCTTGTAATCCTGAAATACCTTGCGGTAAAACTCAAGATACTCCTCTTTGGTACACTCATTGGGATGCTTCGTCCAGAGAGGATGGGTTTCATTGAGCAATTCCGGACGTTTCTTGATCTTTAATTTCTGCTCGTCCTCTTCCTTCTCTTTCTTAATCTCCTCTACCACTTCATCGGTATCCAGCTTTTCATCCGCCTTGATTGTCTGGGTATCCGTACTATTTGCCTTGGATATATAAATCTCCGTCGGCATGAAAGAACAATATTTCTTGATAACTTCCTTCGCCTTATATTCATTACAGAATTCTAAGCAGTCTTCATTGATATAGAGCGTAATCTCCGTACCGACTTCCGTTCTGCCGCCTTCCTGCATATCAAACTCGGTGCCGCCGTCACATTCCCAATGTACAGCCTGCGCACCATCCTGATAGGATAAAGTGTCAATATGCACCTCGTCCGCCACCATGAACGCAGAGTAGAATCCCAGACCGAAATGTCCGATAATCTGATCTTCATTTGCCTTATCCTTGTATTTCTCGATAAAATCCGTCGCACCTGAAAAAGCAATCTGATTAATATACTCTTCCACTTCCGTCGCTGTCATTCCGATACCGTTATCAATAAATTTAAGCGTCTTCTCTTCCGGATTGACGATCACCTGTATCTTCGCCTTATAATCATCCGCCAAGGCATATTCGCCCATCATATCCAGCTTCTTTAATTTCGTGATCGCATCGCATCCGTTAGAAATCAATTCCCTAAAAAAGATGTCATGGTCAGAATACAACCACTTCTTGATAATCGGAAAAATGTTATCGCTGTTAATTGATAAGTTACCATGTTTCGCTGCCATTTTTACCACGTTCCTTTCTTCTCTTTTCCTATATGAATCCCTTACGCGTGGGATTTCTCATCTAGTGGATAGTTTAATACGCTCCCCAAAAGAAGTCAAGACAAAATTAGCACTCAATGCTATTGAGTGCTAATAATCATCGCTTTATTCCCAATTTATGCGCATTTGCGCAATTCTAAACTTTTTCTAAACTCCTATCACTTTTCGCCAAAATACTCTGTATACACATCGAAGAAACTCATCGTATGCACATTTTCATCGTGTATGAATCCTACGCTGTCCCACAATTCCTCATTCAAGTTTCTTGTCAATGTCGCCACATAAGCGTCATACTCCTGTCCGAACGCCTCCGATCTTCTCTGGTCTACAATTTTAATCTTGTTGGCGTCTGTCTCGTCTTTGTTAAACGTATTGAGGCATTTGATGATATGATATCCAAACTCCGTCTCCACAATTTCGCTGATTTCATCTTTGCCGAGATTAAAGGCTGCCGTCTCGAAAGCTTCCTCCATTTCTCCCTTGCCAAAAGAGTATGTGCCTTTATCGTCCTCACTGTAGCGTCTTATGAGTTCATCGAAATCTTCTCCTTCTTTCGCCATTTCAAGCACTTCACACGCCTCATTATAGGCATTTCGCTTCGCCTGCTCCGTATACTCTATCTTCTTTCCCGTACCGTCAAGCGCATATGTCTTAATCAAAATATGCTGTACGGTAATCGTTCGGGCTTCATCGTCACTGATTTCAGGATTAATATCTTTGATCGTATACTGATATACCTTTTCTGCCAGTGCAAACTCCTTATACAACTCGCTGATCGTTTTTTCCGAGACGCCCATTTTCTCAATCTCGGTCTCATTGAGCGAACCGTAATAAGCACTTGCCGCGTTTTCTACCTGCACTTTCTCCTCGTCGCTAAGTTCTACTTCATAGCGTCCTGCCATCAGATTCATCGTCTTGATACGCGCGATCTGGGCCAGCGCGATATCCTTGACATTCTGCTCAAATGTCACACCGTCTACATTCGTGTTCCATATCTCAGTCCCGTATACGCTCTCATATCTGTTCTGGATATTCGTAAGATACACCATAATCTCCGGAAGAGAACATGTGCTTGTCTCAATCCGGAATACTTCGTCCTTCTCAAATCCTGTAGTAAGCACTACTTTGGTGCCGATATTATTACCATCTCCGCAGCCTGTCACACTCATAACGGTTATGCCTGCTGCCAGTAACAGCCCTGCAAACTTTTTCCACACTCTCACAATCATATATCTTGATTCCTTTTCTATCTTATTGTATGAGCTTTCCTGATTTATCATACCACGATTCCCCATTCGTCAACACATAATCCTCTCCTGCGAGAATCGCATGGATATAATCTTTCGCCGACGTCAGCCTTCTCCTGAAAGCAATGCCGCCACCAAGCAGATGTGTTCCATGAATATCTGAGCCTGCGCACATCGGCAGCCTATGCTCCATGGCATATTCGACCGCTTTCTCATCGAACAGGGGATTGTTATGTCCTCCGCTTCCTGAGTTGGAATGCGTCGCATTAACAGCTTCCACGCCGTCTACCCACTCCGGATACAAACGTATCTTAGGGATATAAGATTCCTCTCTGAACGGATGTGCATGTATCACCATGCCTCCTGCCGCATGCACAAGCCGGTACTGTTCCTCCACGGAAGCCTCAAGAATCTGTGGCGTATGCAGCATCCACTCAGGATTAATTCCATAAATCAGAAATTCCGTTCCCTGATAGCCGGCCTCATATCCAAAGAAAACATCGAGTCCAATCCGGTCTCCTTCCACTTTGGCGTGTTCGTACCCCAATGAGAAAGCATGCACCCACTCTTCCCATTCCAGTGTTCTGTCGATAGCCGTATTCCCACCCCAATTATGGTCTGTCACAAAAATACCGCTGTAACCGTATTCTTTACATGCCCTTGCCATCTCACTGCCCGTACATCTTGCACAAGCGCTTGATTCTGAAGTATGCAGATGCGTCTCATACAGATATGGATAGGTTTGCCGAATCGTCATATTCATTACTGCCTCCGTATAATAATTTGTGCTAAAAAAGGGATTAAATTGCATGCCTCAGGCATTTCAACCTAATCCCTCTCGCCTCTAACTTGATATGAAAACTACTTAATCACATGAATCCAGCCTTCAGGCGCCTCAATGCGCCCCATCTGGATGCCCGTCAATGTATCATACAGTTTCTTGGTAATCGGTCCCATCTCGCTCATACCGCTGGGAAGCGCAATCTCTTTACCATGATCAACAATCTTGCCTACCGGAGAGATTACCGCCGCCGTTCCGCACAGCCCGCACTCCGCAAACTCTTTTACTTCTTCCAAGGAAATTTCTCTCTCTTCAACTTCCAGACCGAGGTAATCTTTGGCTACCACCATCAGAGAACGTCTTGTAATGGACGGAAGAATGCTGTCCGACTTCGGCGTTACTACCTTATTATCCTTCGTCACAAACAGGAAGTTCGCACCGCCTGTCTCCTCCACATTCGTTCTGGTCGCCGCATCCAGATACATGTTCTCGTCATATCCTTCCGCATGCGCCGTCATGATAGCATGCAGACTCATGGCATAATTGAGCCCGGCTTTGATATGACCTGTGCCGTGCGGCGCTGCTCTGTCAAAATCGCTCACTTTGATGGTCAGCGGCTTCACGCCGCCCTTGAAGTAAGGACCTACCGGTGTCGTAAACACTCTGAATTGATATTCGTCCGCCGGTTTTACACCGATTACTGAAGAACTGGCAAACATATACGGACGGATATATAATGTAGCGCCGGAACCGTAAGGCGGCACATAGGCTTCATTTGCCGCAACCGTGTCAGTCACTGCCTGCACGAAACGCTCCTTGGGAAATACCGGCATTTCCAGCCTTTTGCAGCTGTCTTCCATACGCTGTGCATTCAAATCCGGGCGGAAAGTTACGATATGTCCATCTTCTGTTGTATACGCCTTCATTCCCTCAAAACATGTCTGCGCATACTGCAGTACTCCTGCGCACTCATTGATCACAACGTTTGCATCGGATACAAGCGCGCCTTCATCCCATGCTCCATCCTTATAGTTAGCCACAAATCTCTTATCTGTCTCCTGATAGCCGAAACCAAGATTTGCCCAGTCAATGTTCTTTTTCTCCATCTTCTCCTCACTCCTTTTCTCAAAGTGCAACGCTGATATTCTTTATTTATATTATACCTTTATCCTCAAAAGTCAAGATAGGATTCGATCGCTCCGCTTCTTAAATCTAACCTCATAAACAAGCAACTTCTTCCCATTCCACCGACACATCACATCATATTACAACACCGCATTAACCACTTCCAGCGCAATGTCATAAGCATAGTCCTTTACCGCTTTCTCGCACAGACGAAGCATCTTCTTATCTGACTCCGGTCTGTCATATTTCTTAAGTTCCGCAATCTTCTCATTAACGCTGTCACCATCGAAATCATCAAGCCGCCCTGCAAGTTCTCTGAGCGCTTTCTTCCAGTCGTCTTCCGTAATCGTCAGAACTTCGTTCTCCTTCACCTCTATGCCCGCTTCTTTCGCTTTCGCCTCCGCATTGGCTTCCGCTTCCTGATCCAAATACACCTTCAGACTGGTGCGCATATTTTTCATCATATTAAATAGAATCGGTGAGCGGACCTCCACATCCTCCAGACGCCCAGCCTTACTCATCTTTTCCAGTTCAAACGCCTCATCGGCAAGACCGTCAGCGCCAACGTTGCGCGCATTGCCTTTTAACGAGTGAACAATAATCGCATACCCCGGCATATCTCCCTTCTTTAAGAAATCCCGAAGCGCCTCCTCCTTCTCCTGCAAAATAGAATGGAAATCATGGAGTACCTTGCTGTAAAGCGCTTTATCTCCACCCATATATTTGAGTCCGTTGCGAATATTGAATCCCATCACATAGAGCTGGCTTTCTTTGATATCCAACGCCATCTCCGCCGCTTCCCGCTCATAATCTCTCTCCATATTCTGCGACTGCGTCAGATATACCACATTATCAGGAAGATACTCGATCAGCATATTTTCAAATTTATCCGCATCAATAGGCTTTGTCAGATAATCCTGAAAGCCCTCGTTAAGATAAAACTCTTTGGCGCCCGCCACCGCATTTGCCGTCAGCGCAATCACCGGAATATCCGCCGACGGATTACCTGCCTGCGCCCTGATTGCGTGCAGCGTCTCCACACCATCCATAACGGGCATCATATGGTCCATACAAATTAAATGGTATGTTTTGCGCTTAATCAGTTCCATGCACTCCTCACCGCTACCAGCCACGTCAACCTGCAATCTGGTCTGCTTGAGCAGTCCCTGCGCCACTGCCAGATTCATCGCATTATCATCGACAATCAAAATTCTTCCCATCGGCGCAATAAATTTCTGACTGTAATTCTCAGTGCTGTGCAGACTCTCGTTGTACTGCTTCTCAAAATCTCCCAAGGGTTTATCGTCTACGACTTTCTGCACAATATCAAAGGAAAATGTTGAACCTTTACCGTATGTACTCTGCACTTCCAGCTTGCCGCCCATCATCTCCACCAAACGATTTGTGATGGCAAGCCCGAGTCCGGTCCGGTCTTTCTTACTTCGGACTGTGGTATCCATCCTCTGGAACACGCCAAACAGCTTTGGCAAATCCGACTTTTTGATGCCGGCTCCCGTATCTTTCACACAGATATCCAGTTTGATCTCGTCCTCCGAGACCTGCTTCCAGCCCAAATGCATAGTGATTTTGCCATTCTCTGTATACTTCACGGCATTGGACAGCAGATTGGAAATAACTTGTCTGATATGAATCTCATCACCCGACAGCTTATACGGAATATCTTTCGCGATATCCAGTTCCAGTTCCAGCTTCTTCTTGCGAAGCTGCAAAGAAATACCGTTGATCAGATCATTCAGCAGCGAACTGACGTCATAGATTCCCTCCATCAGACTCATCTGTCCCGCTTCCAGCTTCGTGAAGTCCAGAATATCACTGACTAACGTGAGAAGAATATTACCCGCCTGTCTGATATCCAGCGCGTACTCCTTAATCGCTTCATCCTGACTCTCCCGGATAATCAATTCATTCAATCCAAGAATCGTATTGATCGGTGTCCGCAGTTCATGAGACATATTCGCTAGAAAAATATCTCTGGCGCTGTCCGCTTTCTTGGCGGCATTGATTGCCTCCTCCAATTCCACGTTCTTTCGTTCAAGCTCCTCTTTCGCCTGAAGCAGCGTAGAAACCTGCTCCACCTTGTTTGATACCGTTGCACGTTCAGTTTCGTTCCCCATAATAATCTCCCATTCTTGCTCAGCCTGTGAATTTGGGCACAAGCACAAATCAGCCTGTGAAAAATATATTTTTCACAGTATTCCCTTCCTTATTTCCTGCGTTCATACTTCACAAACTCGTACGCAATATCGAAATATGTCTGCTCCTCGCTGTCTGCCGTAATCTCCCACTCCCCGCACTCGTCCAGATTCGGAAAATATGCGTCGGCTTCATACTCATGGTCAATCTTCGTCACATGCGCCACATCACAATAGGGCAGCATCATACGGTATACACTTTCGCCGCCGATGATATAGACATCCTCTGTTGGATAGTCCTTAAGCTTCTCCAAAAGTTCCTCCTTGCTGTGTACGATGACGGCATCCTTCACATGGTAATCCGGATTGGTGGACAGAATGATATTCGTCCGGTTCTTTAGCGGCATCCCCTGCGGGAATGTCTCCAGCGTTTTCCTGCCAAGCACCACCACCTTACCTGTTGTCTCCTGACGGAAAAATTTGTGGTCTGCCGGAATACTGACGAGCAGGCTGTTCTTATAGCCGATTGCCCAATTATTATCTACTGCCACGAATAAGTTCATATGAATCCTCCCTATATATCCTTTCGATATACTTCCTCTATCAATCTTCACACGTTGCTCCGATTCGGTTTACATAACACATCCATCAAATGCCTAGATCGCCACCGGAATATTCTCCACCTGCGGCCCCGTAACATAATTCTCCACCTTCACGTCATTTCTTGTAAACTCGTAAAAGTCCTTAATGTCCGGATTAAGAGTAAACGTCGGCGCATCATACACGGGTCTTTCAATCAACTCCTTGATGAGTGGTATATGTCTGTCATAAATATGAGCGTCCGCAATCACATGAACCAATTCTCCCACTTCCATATCACATACCTGTGCCAGCATATGAACTAATACCGCATACTGGACAACATTCCAATTGTTGGCAGTCAGCACGTCCTGAGAACGCTGGTTTAATATGGCATTCAATGTCAGCCTGTCATGCCCCTTCTTCTGCGTCACATTGAAAGTCATGCTGTACGCACAAGGATACAGATTCATCTCATGTAAATCCTGATGCACATAGATATTCGTCATAATACGACGGCTGAAAGGATTATTCTTTAAGTCATAGATGACTCTGTCAACCTGATCCATCATTCCTTCTTTATATTGATGCCTGACTCCCATCTGGTATCCGTACGCCTTACCTATGGAACCATCCTCATCCGCCCATTCATCCCAGATATGGCTGTGCAGGTCATTTACATTATTAGATTTGCGCTGCCATATCCACAGCATCTCATCCGTCGCACTCTTTAAAGCGGTCTTACGAAGCGTCATAATCGGAAACTCTTTCGACAAGTCATATCTGTTGACTACACCGAACTTCTTCACCGTATACGCAGCAGCGCCATCCGCCCAATGCGGTCTTACCTTCTCCCCCTCGGTAC